>JBBJME010000149.1:0-17882 GCA_037719765.1 Planctomycetaceae bacterium | reverse complement strand
GACGTCAGTTTCCTTAAAAACGGAGACCTTGTTGTCACATGGAATGGGAGAGGCAACGGCGATCAGCACGGCATTTTTGCCCGCGTATTTTCACGGACGGGGACAGCGATTACGAGTGAATTTCTCGCTACCGAATATGCGCACGGAATTCAGCAGGATCCCACGATCGCTGGTGATTCTACCGGTGGGTTCTGGATCGCATGGAGTGGTCGTGGTGCGGACGATCGCTCGGCTATCTACTCGAGACGGTTTGCCGCAGACGGCACTGCGCAGGGCGAACAGTTCCGCGTGAATCAGTACTCGAAAAGCTGGCAGAACCAGCCGGCAATTGCGGCTTCCGAGGATGGTCGCGTATTGATCGGATGGCAAAGTCAACGGCAGGATGGCAGTGCGCTCGAAGTCTACGCAAGGCTGTATAGTGCCGACGGTTTAGCACGGGGCGACGAGTTTCGTGTCAATGAAACGACAAAGCGACTTCAGTACCGTCCGCATCTGGACTTCACCTCCGATGGCGGATTTGCCGTGACGTGGATGGGGCGCGGCAGTGGTGATCGCTGGGGCGTTTACCTGCGTGAATACAATCCCAATGCCGTCGCGGAAACCGGGGAACAGTTGGTCAACGTCACGACGAAGGGACTCCAGTTTCGCCCGTCGATTGCCGGGACGACCACTGGATTTGTAGTGTCGTGGAGCGGTCGAGGGCAAGGTGACCGCCGAGGCGTGTTTGCGAGTGTCTATCGGGAACAGCCATCCACGGTGTTCGATCTGCTGCCGATTCCTGACCAGACGATCAACGAAGGGCAGTTTCTGACTGTGACTCCCACGCTTTCTGCCGGCTCATTGGCTGCGAGTATCTTCGCAGTCGTCGGAAGCCTGCCGAGCGGTGCCACGTTGAACACTGCAACCGGCCGGATCGAATGGACTCCCAGTGAGGTCCAGGGACCGGGATCATTCAGCGTGACCGTCACTGCCCAAACCGCAGATGGACAGAGTGATTCAGAATCATTCACGATCACGGTGAACGAAGTGAACCTTCCGCCAGCGCTGGCTGCGATTGCTGATCGCACAGTGACTGAGAATACGGTAATCACATTTACGGCATCCGCCGGTGATCCTGATATTCCGCTGAATATACTCACATACTCGCTGACGGGCACAGTTCCCGGCGGAGCCTCCATCAACCCAACGAGCGGTCAGTTCAACTGGACACCGACGGAGGCTCAGGCACCGAATACGTATCCGATCACGGTGCTGGTCAGCGACGGAGTCGGTGGAACAGATCAGAAAACGTTTACCGTCACGGTCACAGAAGCACTACAGGCGCCGGTGCTGAGTTCCGTTGGCAACCGAGTCATCGACGAACTGACTTTGCTGACATTCACGGCCACAGCCACCGACGAGAATCAATCCGCCGACACACTGACATTCGCTTTGCAGAACGCACCATCGGCCGCATTCATCAATCCGGCGACAGGAGTGTTTTCATGGACACCGACCGAAGCGAACGGCCCCGGAAGCTTTTCCGCCACGGTCGTAGTTACGGACAGCACCGGTCAAACCGATTCGGAAACGATCACCATCACGGTCAACGAAGTGAACCTTCCGCCGGTGCTCACTTCAATCGGAAACCGTGCCGCGAGGTCGGATGAAGTCTTCACGTTCACTGCAACCGCAACGGACCCGGACATTCCGGCCAACAACTTGACGTTCAGTCTGGATGCAGGGGCTCCCGTTGGAGCCACGATCGATCCGGCCAGCGGCGTCCTCACATGGGCACCGCCGACCTCCGCGATTGGAACGGCTGTGCCGATGACGATTCGAGTCACCGACAACGGCTCACCGGCACTCAGCGATTTCGAAACGATCACGATTTCCGTCAATGACGCGGCGGCATGCCCATTCGACGACGCACTGACCGGTTGGACGGTGACGCAAAGCGGTGGATCGGCGATTGGCCAGGGGACCGTCGTCGCTCAGGATTGCGAGGCCATTCTGACCGAAGGCGATTCGTTCGTTGTACGTCTTTCCCGTGAATTCACCGTTCCAGCAACGCCTTCCGCGATCACAATTACCTTCAACAATTTGAATTTTGACACGACCGATTCGGATTTCATCAATGACGCCTTTGAGATGGCGTTCGTCGATGAGGATGGCAATTCGATTGTGCAGAGTTACGCGAGCGGACGCGATGCATTTCTAAACATCACCGAAGGATTGCCTGCACAAGCCGGCACCGGAATTGTTGTCTCTGGCAACATCATCACTGTCGGTCTCGGTGGCATTGCGCCGGGTACCGTCGGCAAATTGATTCTCCGACTGGTGAATAATGACGGCGATACGTCGTCGAGTGTCACGATTGCGAACGCGACAATCGCCCCCAGTGACCTGCCTGCGGCGGCACCGCAGAATGTTCTGTCTGCCCTGCAACCAACGTTGGCGAACTTATCCAGTTTACAGGATCAATCAGCACAGCAGTTCGCCCCGCTGACGAATGCGTCTGTCACGACTACTTCGGGACCAATCAATACAACGCCCGCCATTGGCGTACCGCTGCCGTTTACCCCGCAAGTCGAATGGAAAAAGGAGGTATTTACCGTTTTCCCTGAATGGAATCAGGTCATGATGACTCCTGCTGTCATGGACCTGAATCAGGATGGCCGAGCGGAGATCATTGTAAGCACCTTCGCAGACAGTGGATATTCATCGAACGGCGTCCTGCGTGCCATCAGTGGACGGGACGGCGAGGAAGTTTGGAGTGTGACCAATCCGGAATGGCGAGTGCTGCCGACTTCCCATGTCGCGGTGGGCGACATTGATCTTGATGGTTATCCCGACATCGTCGCCCTGCATGAATCATTTGGTCTGATCGCATTCGGACACGACGGTTCGTTTAAGTGGCACAGCGACCCCGTGTGGGGGGCATCGTATGGCGGTGGACCAGCGCTGGCTGACCTCGACCAGGACGGCGTACCGGAAGTAATTTACGGCGGAACCGTCCTGGACAATGAGGGCCGCCTGCTATGGCGCGGCGATTCTGTCGGCGGCGAAGGCCGAGGAGGGCTTACGGCTTACGGTGGCATAGGTGCCCTGTCTGTGGTTGCGGACATTGACCTGGATGGTTTGCCCGAAGTGGTCGCCGGCAAGAGCGCCTATCGGTACGACGGAAAGTTGCTCTGGAATGCCGCAATCACCGACGGATACGCTGCCGTTGGAAACTTCGACGCGAATCCCTATCCCGAAATTGTCGTGATCACAGAAGGGAATGCCTATCTCCTTGACCATCTGGGCGAAATCGAATGGGGACCTGTTCAAATTGATACCATTGGTCTCGGCGGCGCTCCGACGGTCGCCGACTTTGATGGCGATGGAATGCCAGAAATCGGCGTGGCTGGGCGATTGCAGTACACGGTTTTGGAGACCAACGGATCGATCAAGTGGACCGCCAGCACCCAGGAGAACTCCGGGGCGGCTACCGGATCATCGGTCTTCGATTTCGACGGCGATGGTCGAGCGGAAGTCGTGTATGGGGATGAAGATTCGCTCGATATTTATGATGGACTCACTGGTGAGAACCGCTACTCGTTTCCCCGGGGCAACGCTACGGTCACTGAGTATCCCGTGGTCGCAGATGTCGATGGCGATGGCCGGGCCGAAATCATTACTGTCGCCACTACGGCTGACGGACTTAACATTAATGATACGACGGGGATTTACGTATTGGGCGATGCCAACGGGAACTGGGTCGGCACGCGTCCAATCTGGAACCAGCACACATATCACATCACGAATATCAACGACGATGGCTCGATTCCCACAGTTGAGGCCAATAGCTGGGAGGTTTACAACAATTACCGCCGCAATCTGCAACCGACGGGAACGATTCTCGGCCCGCCTTTGATCAGTGTCTCGTCGCCGGGCTCGACATTCGCAGCAGGCACTCAGGTTGTTCTGCAAGGACACGCCACCGCACAAGGCCGACGTTCCAACGGTCAGCTCAATGTCATCGACGCTGTCTTCATCAATGGCGTCCCGGTCGATGTGCTGGACGCAGCAGGTAACTTCTTTGCACAGGTCACCGTCCAGCCGGGGGACAACGACTTTCGGTTCACGGCCATCGACTCCACGGCACAACAAGTTTCCGCGACGCTTGATCTCCGAGGTGTCGCTCCCGGAACAATCGACTTTACCCGGTACTCGGACATCACAGGCACATTTAGCGGGGTTTTTTAACCCACTTCATTCGATGAAAACAACGACCGACTGTTCGTTGATCTGGCGACTCGCAACGACGGCCTGTTCTCAAGCGACGTGCCGTTGCTGGTCAGCGTGAAAAACATCAGCGACCCGACAGTCACTTTGCTTGATGCACATGGTGTTACTCCCGACGGCATTCCCTACTACGACTTCAGTCAGTTCGTCACCGGTGGACGGTTACAGCCGGGACAGGAAACCAGTTCACCAACAATTACGTTCCACAATCCCGATCGGCAACAGTTCGACTACGAATTGGTGTTCTACGGCAAGTTGAACGAAGCCCCCGTGATCACAACGCTGCCTGACATCGAAGCGCTGGCCGACCGCGATTACATCTACGACGTCGCAGCCTTCGACCCCGACAACGACTCACTGACCTACGCGCTGGTAGCCAACCCCGCCGACATGGTCATCGACCCATCATCGGGTCGCATTACCTGGCAAGTCACGTCCGCAGAGATCGGCCAACATGATGTCACTATCCGCGTGACCGACGGCCGCGGCGGTTCCGCGGAACAACACTACGTTCTCAGTGGCATCCCTGCGCCGCCCAATCGGCCACCGGTGATTTCGAGCACGCCAGTGACGCTGGCGACGGTCGCGGCCATGGTTGATGAAACCGAGGTTCTTGTCGATCTTTCCGACTGGCAGCCAGTGGACATCGAGGAAGCCGCGCCTGCCGACCGAGCGAATTGGCAGATCTCTCCGGACGGCAACGCAGTGGAACAACTCGTCAATTCTGGGGCCGCCGCGTTTCTCAGTGACTTTGAATTCCGCGACTCACGGATTCGAGGGATGTGGCGCGTGGAGGATACGGGTGCCGGACGCTCAGACGGGGCGATCGACGATGACTTCATCGGGTTCGTCTTCGGTTACCGGATGCGCAACACTTTTACCTGTTCGATTGGAAGCAAGGCACGCAATATGAAGGGGGCGTCGTCGCTAATTCGGGCATGACGATCAAGCGCGTCAGCGCCGATTCGCCCCTTACGTTCCAGGACGTCTGGTCTACGACGGGGACCGAGGGGCGCGTCGAAGCCTTATATCACAACGATGTCCCATGGACAAACTTTACCGACTACACGTTCGACTTGAACTTCAGCCAGGGACGCTTCACCATCGTGGTCAATGACGGTGCCAATGTGCTGGATACGATTAATATCATTGACGACACCTACACCGACGGTGGTTTTGGTTTCTACAACAATTCGCAGAGCGAAGTTGTCTACAGCGGTTTCGTGCGTCAGGCAGTTCCTCAAACGACGTATCGCTATGATGTGGACGCTGTCGACGCCGACGACGATGTGCTCAGTTACGACCTGGATGGGTCACCTGCCGGCATGCGCATCAATTCCGCATCCGGGTTGATTACCTGGGGACCGACGGCCGACCAGATTGGCAACCACCCCGTCAAAGTCCTCGTCGAAGACGGACGGGGAGGTGTGGCAGAGCAGAAATTCGTTGTCTGCGTGCATCCCGCCCCGGGCAATCACGCGCCGGTAATCGTCAGCGACCCGATCACCGACGGGCAACAGGGATCGACCTACACATACTTCGCCCAAGCCGTCGATTCCGACGCCGACAGTCTGACATTTTCACTCGTGTCCGCACCCATCGGCATGCAGATCGACCCGCAAACTGGTTTGCTGAATTGGACCGTACCGACTGATCCACAGGGAGCGACAATTTCCCAGGACGTGACGATCAAGGTCATAGATGGCCGCGGTGGTGCAGATCTGCAAACTTTTACCGTCGTGGCCGCAATCGGCAGTGGCGAGATTCGAGGCAGGAAGTTCGATGATCGCAACGGCGACGGGCGTCCAACAAGGAACGTCGTCACTATCTCCGACGGCGAATTTCGCCCGGCGGATTGGTCCTATTCGACAATCAAGTTTCCAGCCGACTCAGCTTCCACGGGAACGCTGGAACGACGGCAAGCGGGCGGGATTGACGGTCCGTTCCATCATCTCACGCACTCGATCGCGATTGGTGAGTACATATTTTCGGACCACTTGTTTCTCGGCGAATCCTACAATCCCCCATCACAAGGTTCCATCGATTCCATCGACTTCTCCATCGACCTGCTTCACGACAATTCTGGCGCGACGTCGATCCAGCTGACTATTGAACAGGGCGGACGACGATTTTACACGATCCCGTATGACGAATTCAGCAACCAAACCTGGCAAACGTTTACGCTTCAAGGGCTGAAACCAGAGAACTTCGATACTAACCCGAACGTCGGCATCAATTCTCCTGGGCAGAATCCTACGGGAATTCGACCCGACTTTAGTGCCTCAGGCGCAACCATGCGATTCGGTTACACGTTGGCAAATACGGCCTTTGGTTCCGGTGGTTTTTCCACTGGATTCACTGGCGCTGATAACTGGACCGTAACCTTAAGCCAAACGGACCCCGGCCTCGAAGACTGGACCGTTTACCTTGACCAGAACCTAAATACGATTCGCGATGTCGGCGAGGTATTCACCATCACCGACGCAGATGGCAACTATGCTTTCACCGGACTTCCGGAGGGCACCTACTACGTTCGCGAGGAGTTGCAGCCAGGCTGGACGCAGACGTTTCCGTCAACCGACGGCAGTCCACAGCCCACCGGCGATGGATTTGCAGATGTGGTTTTGGACTTTTTTGACAGCGGTGCAGGGCCGATTCCAGGTCCTTATGGAATTCAAAACACCCTATTCGCAATTCCGGTCGATGAAGACGTTGTATTGGGGCCACCGCCAGTTGGACCAATTGTGCATCAGAACCCGCTCGTAGATGCACTCTCTCTTCCGACAGGTTCGTTTGTGGTCATCGGATTCACTGACGAGACCGTCATTGACGGCCCCGGAGACGATATATTTATCCGCAGTCTTGATCCGGCGGATTCTGCCAACGAATTTGCCGACGTTTTCGTTAGCTCAAACGGATTGGATTTCACTTTCCTGGCAAAAATCAACGAGGTCGGGAATGTCGGCCTGGACCTTGCCACCATCGGATTCCTGACGCCCGTTCGGGCGGTCAAGGTGGTCGGACTTGATAACGGCGGGGCATCACCGGGGTTCGAATTGGTCAGCGTCGAAGGACTCGCCGGCAGTCTCGGTCCGGGAGACGGTTCTCATACCGTCATCCTGAGTACAGGCCAAATTGTCGCTGGACGCGACTTTGGGAATACTCTTACGCAGGATCTGGGCAATCAGACGCCGATCATCAGCAATATTCTGCCAGCGGCGCTCATTGCGGGCGAACTCCTTCGGGAAACATTCGCTGCCCGCGATCCGGATCACGATCCGCTCACATTTTCATTGCCTCTTGCCCCTGCCGGCATGACCGTTCATCCGACGCTGGGGACTGTCGTCTGGATTCCGACGGAGCTACAAGTCGGGCAGCATCAGGGCCTGCTGCGAGTCTCCGATGGACGCGGCGGTGTGGCCACGCAGTCGTTTTCAATTATTGTGAGTGCGCCAAACAGCGTTCCGGTCATCACTTCCCAACCGATCACAACCGCCACGGCCGGACAGACGCTTGAATACCGGCTGAGTGCTCAGGATGCCGACGGTGACGAACTCACCTTCGAATTGGACACTCCGCCCGCTGGCATGATCATCGAACCCGTCGAACTGCGGAACGCAGCCGATCAATTAGTTGATCGCTATTACCGAATTCAATGGGCTGTGCCTGCAGATGCTGTCGGCACCAGCCCGACCGTCACTGTGATTGCCGATGACGGTCGTGGCGGAGAAGCCATCCAAACATGGACACTCACCGTGGCTGCAGCCAACGCGGTGAACGGCGCGCCGGCGATTACGTCTGTCCCTCCGACAACCGCCAGACTCGGCCTGCAGTGGGCGTATCGTGTGGAAGCCACCGATCCCAACGGCGATCCGCTCAGCTACACATTGATTCAGAGGCCCGGCGGAATGCAGATCAGTGCGTCCGGTGTCGTGAGCTGGTCTGTACCGGCGGACGCGCTGGCAGTCATTCCCGTGGAAATTCACGTTTCCGATGGACGTGGGGGACTAGCCACTCAAACCTTCGACCTGCGCAGCGTTGCAATCGAACAGAACAACGCTCCGGTCATTACTTCCGTGCCTCGCCAACAGGGCATCGCCGAGCAACTCTACATATACGATCCCGTTGGCAGTGATCCTGACGCCGATCCGTTGCAATGGAGTCTGGCCAATGCTCCGCGCGGGATGTCGATTGATCCGATGACAGGCAGTCTGCGCTGGACTCCTGATGACCAGCAGCTGGGGACTCACTTCGTCTCACTGACAGCGACCGATCCGTTTCTCGCCGAGTTCACTCAGCGATTTGAACTCAATGTGGGTTGCAATAACTTGGCTCCCGCTATTGTGTCCGTTCCGCCAACCACCGCGCTGACGGGACGAACGTACCTGTATCCTGTCCGTGCCGAGGATCTGGAACGCGACGTACTCACCTGGCGATTGGACACTGGGCCGATCGGTATGTCGATCGATTCAAACACCGGAGTCATCCGCTGGTCTCCGACGGCGACCCCAATCCCCGCTCACGACGTCGTTATCGAAGTCAGCGACGGATTCAGTATCGCGACGCAACGGTATTCTGTGGTTGTGAGCAACAGTAGCGATCTAATTGACCCGGATGATCCGACGAAGGGTACCAAAGGCAATCGCGCACCGATCTTCACGTCGACGCCTCGATTCGCTGCCGAAGTGGATTCGCTGTACACCTATCAAGTGACGGCGATCGATCCGGACGGCGACAGTGTGACCTTCAGTCTCGCCAGCGACCCGCCCGCGGAATCACCATCAATGCCGCTGGGCTCATCTCATGGACTCCCGCCGCTGCGGACGTGGGCGAGCTCGTCATCAGCATCAATGCGGTTGACGGTCAGGGGGCCAAATCGACGCAGGGCTATTTGCTTTCAGTCACGATCAACAGCCCACCACAAATCACATCCAGTCCGATTGATACCATCACCCGCGGCGCAACGTACCGTTACAGCGTCCGCGCGACCGATCCGGAAGGCGATCCGCTGACGTATCGGCTCGACGCAGCCCCGGCTGGCATGACGATCGACCAGTACGGTCGCATCCTTTGGGTATCGCCGGTCACGACGACCACTCCGCAGCCCGTGACCGTGGTCGTTCTTGACAATCGAGGCCAGATCGACAGTCAGTCGTTCACGATCACGATGGTTGCCGATACTCAGGCTCCGAGAGTGTCTTTGATCACGCGAATCGGCAACATCAGCTATTCAGGGAACACGCGAGTCAATGTAGGCTCGAATTTTATCGTCCGCGTGTTTGCGACGGATAACGTGGCAGTGGCTGACATCGGACTGCTGGTCAACGGCCAGCGCGTCACTCTGGACGCCTCTGGTGCGATCAGTCTCCCGGCCAGCGCGTTGGGCACCGTGCAATTGCAAGCTATCGCAACGGACACAGCCGGTTTGCAGGGAACCGCCAGTGCGACGGTGACCGTCGGCGATCCGGCTCAGAACAATCAACCGGTTCCCACCGATCCGACTCTGCCGCCGCATCCCGGATTTGCTCCTGGAGACACCGGGGCACCGATCGTCATTATCACCAGTCCGGAACCTGCCTCGACGGTCAGCAATCTGGTTCCGATCATCGGCACCGTCAATGACCCGGAAGACAATCTGTGGTACTACCGAGTCTACTACGCGCGGGCGGATCGTGTTTCGCTGGCGGATCTGGACGACAGCGATCCCGATTGGGTTCTGTTGAACGAAAGCACGAGCGAAGTCATCAACGGTGAACTGGCAGTATTCGATCCGTCAATGGTCAGCAATGATCCCTACGCACTCATCGTCGCCGCGTATGATGTCAATGGCCGTGGCTTTATCCAGCCGACGATTTTGTATGTCGAAGGCAACGTGCAGGTCGGCAACTTCCGGCTGGAGTTCACGGACCTGAGCATACCGCTGGCAGGAATACCGATTCAGGTAACCCGAGTCTACGACACCGTCATCGCCGGCGACGAAGGCGATTTTGGGTTTGGCTGGTCGCTGGGAATTCAGGACGCCCGAATCCTGGAAGTCGCCGCTGTCGGCCCCGGTGGTGCGTTCAATGGCGGAAACGACAAGTTTATCCCGGACAAAACCAAGGTCTACCTGACCAATCCTTCGGGCCAGCGAGTCGGTTTCACCTACAAAGAACAACTTCTCTCCGCCAGCTTCTTCGGCGGGATTTGGCGGCCCTGGTTCCAGGCCGATCCGGGCGTCTATGACGTCCTGACGATCGACGAAACACAGGTCGCGCGCGGCGGCATCATCGGTGCATTGGCACAGGGGATCAACCCGGACTTCTACACACTGACAACGAAAGATGGCCTGAGTTACCGGTACAGCGACACGGCTGGTCTGCAAACCATCACGGATCTCAACGGCAACGTGGCTACGTTCACCGAGTCGGGTGTTCAGCATTCGGCGGGTGCATCAATCGGATTCGTTCGCGATCATCGCGGGCGCATCAAGGAAATCGTTGATCCGGCAGGCAACTCAATTCGCTACGCTTACAACGCCGTTGGCGATCTGGTGACGTATACGAATCAAACGGGTCTCGAAACCCGTTACGAGTATCTGTCCGCTCCGGCTCACTACCTGGATCAGGCTTTTGATTCGCTGGACAAGCGAGTCCTCAAGGCTGTTTACGAGCAGAACGTCGATACTCGGCAGTTTGAGTTCAAGGGCATCATTGATGCGGCAGGTAACAGAGTCGATAATCGTGATTTTGACACGGACCAGAATACCGGCATTATCCGTGATGGAAATAACAACGCCACGACTCTGATTTACGACGACCGAGGCAACGTCCTGGAAGAAACCGACGCCGCTGGCAAGAAAACCATTCGCGAGTACAAGGATCCTCGAAATCCAGATTTGGAAACTCGGGTCATTGACCGCAACGGCAACATCACCGACCGCGAATACGATGTTCTCGGCAATTTGCTGAAGATCACCGAACGAGGCCGCACCGGGCAGCCGCTCACTCCAGCCGTCGTCACCGAATTCGCCTACGACAGCGGCAACCGCGTGAAGAAGATTACGAACGCACTTGGGCGGTCGACCTACTTCGCCTACGACGCCAGCGGCAACCTGAAACAGATTGTTAATGCCGCAGGCGATTCGTCGCAATTCACTTACGACAGCCAGGGCCGCCGCGAGACGTTCACCGACTTCAATGGCAACACGACGACGTTTGAATACGACGCTGGCTGTCCGTGTGGAGCACCTCACAAGGTGATCTTCGCCGACGGTACGTATCAGACCTTTGAATACAACGCTTTCGGCCAGGTCACTCTCGAAGAATCTCACGAAGCCAACGGCACGCTTGTCGAGATTCGGCAGACGACATATGACGAATCCGGTCGCGTGATCGAAGAAAAGAGCGGCCAGGATGGAGACGCGAATCATCCGGCAACCGTCGTTCGCAAGCACTACGACGGCCATTTGCTGGACTGGGAAATCATTGTCAATCCCGCTTCACCCAATGAAACACCGGCCACACCAGTTGCCGTTCGTCAGAGCCGCATTACGGACTACGAATACGACGCCAACGACCGAGTGGTCCGCCAAATCGACGCCGAAGGGGGCGTCGTGGAATTCCGTTACGATGCCAACGGTAACCGCGTGCTGTTGCAGGACCCGGTCGGCAACATCACAACCTGGGTTTACGACTCGCTCAATCGCGTTAGCGAAGAGCGTGATCCATTCTACAACGAGAATCTGACGATCAATCAGGCACTTGCATTGCTCAGCACACCGAGTGGAGCGAACCTGCAAGCCAATCAAGGCGCAGCTCATGTTCGAGCGTTTGGTTACGACGCTGAAGGAAATCAGAGCGAGTCGATTGACCGTAACGGTCGCCGTCGAGAATTCACTTACGACTCCGCCGGGCGTCTGTTGACGGAACTGTGGTTCAACGCGGACGGTTCGTTCGAACGCACCATCGGCTTCAGTTACGACATTCTGGGCAACATGCTGACGGCATCCGATCCGGACAGCAATTATCTTTTCACCTACAACACACTGAACCGGCTGACGTCCGTCGATAACAATCCCGACGGGACCCGCGATGTGCCACGAGTCATTCTGAGCTACGCCTATGACGCTCAGGGAAACGTGATCTCAACCACCGACGACGACGGAGTCACGGTCTCGTCCACGTATGACGAGCTCAATCGACTGCAAACCCGCAAGTGGTTTGACGCCATCATTCCAATTGGCGAAACCGCCGACGTCGATCCTGTCCGAGTGGATTTCGGCTACAGCGCTGCAGGGCGAGAAGCGGAAATCCGCCGCTATTCAGATCTCACGGCAACCACACTAGTCGGCAAAACCGTTCGCACGTACGATCCTTCGGGTCGTTCCGACCTCTTGACACACCTCAACTCAGTGGACGAACTCTTCGCCGGTTACAACTACGACTACGACTTTGCTGGACTGTTGACGCACGAAGAACGCATCCAACAGGACGCTCAATACGCGCAGAGCATCGACTACCGTTACGACCGCACCGGCCAGTTGACTGATGCCTTATTTTCCGGCCAGGACGACGAGCACTTCGAATACGACGCCAACGGGAATCGCACGTTTTCCAGGGTCGGCACTGAATTACGTACATACACCACGGACTCTGCGAACCAACTCGATAACGATGGAGTATATCGTTACGAATACGATGGCGAAGGGAATCAGGTCAAACGCATTGACTTAGCGACCGGCGAAACCCGCACCTTCGAGTACGATCATCGCAACCGTCTTGTGCGAGTCGACCACTGGACCAGCGACCCAGGCGACCCGCAGAACGCCGCCAACGGCGCGGGCCTGACGCAGAGTGTTGAGTACACGTATGATGCGCTTGGGCGACGAACAGCCAGAAGCGTTGATGCAGATGGGGAAGGCCCAAAAGCAGCCAAAGAAGAATTCTTCGTGAATAGCGGAGACAATGTGTGGGCAGATTTCGATAATGCTGAAATGGCAACCGCAAGATACCTATTCGGAAATCAAATTGACGCGAACCTTGCCACATTCGAAACAAGTACGGGAATCGATTGGTATCTTGCTGATCGCTTGGGAACGATTCGCGAGCTGTTGGATTCCCAGGGAGTGTCTATGACACATCAATCGTTTTCGACTTTCGGCGAAGCAACGTCGCTGAAATCGCGGTACGGTTTTACGGGCCGAGAACACGACGTGTTCGTTGGAACAGCCTATTACAGGTCACGATATACGACTCCTGCTCTGGGACGCTTTTTGACAGTCGATACAATAGGGTTCGAAAGTGGAACCTCAAACCTATTCGAACTCGTCTCCAACTCTCCTACAAACGGTGTCGACCCCTACGGTGAAACATTATTGGGCTTTGCGTTACAGATAGCTGCAATATCTGGCCTGGTCGCAGGGTTTTCTACTGCTGTTCAGGGTGGTACTGCGAGCGATATTGGGGAGTCTGTTGCTACAGGTGCTTTATTTGGATTTGCGGGCGGAATCCTAACAGCTTTCCTCGTTCCGGGAATTACATTGAGTGCCACTTCGATGACGTGGGCGTTTACCGGTGGAGTCGTTACATCAGTACCTCAATTCCAAGAGGCGTTGGATATGACTGCAACCGAAGTTGCTCGACGACTCGGTGTCGGACGAAATCAATCGGCGGTCGAGGCACTAAAGGTCGCGATTAAAGACGTCCTTTCCGGAAAGGGGATCGGAAGAAACACACTTGCCAAAATAATCAACGCGATTTTTAAGAAGTCCGTTCTATAGGGGAAGAGAAAAAGGGGGGGAAGAGAAAAAGAAGAGAAAAAGGGGACATTCTACTTTACAGGCAGGTTCGTTGGTGTCAGGGACGAAAACGGGGACATTCTACGTTTGCGGTGAGGTAACCTGGCTTGTAGCTTACCGTTGTCATTGCTTCGGAGTGTTCGGAGAGGCCGTGTTGTCCCGTGAGACGACGTGGGTTAACGGGTTGGACCGACATCGATCGAAACGAGTGTGCGGCCGGGTGGCCCTGCTTCGTGTCCAATTGTCGATGCTCGTGCCACTGCTCGGAGTCTTCGGAGAAGCAGTGCGGTCCCGCGACGACGTGGATGGTTGAGCACCAACGTCGAACGAAGTTCGGCCGTCCTGCCCTCACTGCTTGCGAGCAAGCAGTGGCACATCACACATCGAAACTCAAACTGCTGTCGATGTTGCTTTTCGGAGCCGTCGATCCCGCGACATTACGAAACAGACGGGCGTGGCCCTGCATGATTTGTGTGGCACTGCTTGCTCGGAAGCAGTGCCGGGGTGCGATCAAAGCAAAGGGGTCAGGTCTCTTTGATGCAGACGTCAAGCGGAAACGGGATTTTATAGTTGAGGCGTCACAGTGGTCCTCCTTTTGTGGCCACCCGCGAATGGCATGTCCATGGTGTGCGAAAAGCGGTACGGGTTGTAAAGTTTTTGATCAACAATCGAGTGGGTAATCACGATGCCTCGACGAAAACGTGTTTGTACCGATGGTTACGTCTTCCACGTCCTGAACTGAGCTGTGGCTCGTGAACGCATTTTTGATGACGAAGGCGACTACGGAGCATTCGAGAAGGTTCTACGCGAGGCTCTGGAACGGGTTCCTGTACGATTGCTTTCGTTTTGTCTGATGCCAAATCACTGGCACCTGGTCCTCTACCCACGATGGTGAATAATAGGACGCAGCTCAAACGCCCACCTTCCTTCTTCCTCAGTGGTGTCCCAATCCGCCTTTAGCGGGGCTGTAAAAGGCGTACCTAGCCGTCTTTGCTGATTTGATAAAGTTCAAACTTCGTCATGCTGGAACTGGTCGCTTCAGGAATTGAACCACATAGCCGTAGTCGCTTCCCTCGATCGCTTCCGTCGTCGAGTGGGTGATGTCTTCAAGCTGACCAAGCTTGCTTGTCCATCTTCCGTCTGGAAGTTGTCGTGCTGCATGGGTGTACATCAAGCCCGATCCGTAGATCGCCAGCTTCTCGAAACCTTGTTCGAGCGTGCCGTC
Source organism: Planctomycetaceae bacterium (assembly GCA_037719765.1). Classification (GTDB taxonomy): domain Bacteria; phylum Planctomycetota; class Planctomycetia; order Planctomycetales; family Planctomycetaceae; genus SXXK01. Next base: position 2,610 of record JBBJME010000149.1, on the reverse strand, counting down.
ATCACATTCTTCATAGCCAAGTGATTTGAATGCCGAAATGAGATTTCCGACACCAAGGTCTTCTCGTGAGGAGTCGATTGGCCAGTGGACGCCCGGCTGCCACCAGCGTTCGGTGTTTGAGGCCGCCCATGCGATGCAATTGTATTTGATCGTGGTCGGGCTGGTGATGTCGTGGTTGTCTTCCGTCAGATTCGGAAACAGATCAAACAGGTTCATTTGTGTAGCTGACCGTTCTGCCTGCCCCATTCAACCCAAGCGTTTGCGGATGCTTCGATATTCCCCGCATCGTCTTTGTTGACCGGATTTTCTCCGGTGATCGCTTCCAGTGCCCAAAACCAATGATCGGGTTCTCTTTCCAGTTCTGCCAGAATCAGCGGAACTACGGCAGGCCCCATCCCAATGATGCTTTGGTAGGAAAACACCAGCGAGATTTGGCCCGTGTTGGACAGATGCCGCGTTTTGGACTTCCAGTCGTCCCTGAGTGCCGTAAACCGCTCGTGAATTGGTTTGGAAATTGTCGTCGTTGGCATAATCCTGGACCTCCGTGTTCAAACGGATCATTTCAAATTCCTGCGATTTCGACAAGATCGACCTATTTGATGTTGTCGTAGTCCGCTTCAAGAGCCTTCATGGGAAGCATCAAAGGGATCAGGTCTCTTTGATGCAGACGTCAAGCGGAAACGGGATTTTATAGTTGAACTGCAACACGGATGCGGTCGTCAATGAGCTGCATTGTTGTCGTCGACAGCGAACCAATCAAGTGGCGAATATCCGCTTGACGGACCGTGGCAAGGTTCGAGGTGTTGATGACGGACGGGAGACGCAATCCCGACTGCTGCCAGTCCCTGTGAGTTTGGTCAATAAGAAACTGGGTATCTTCGTGGGCGCGGAATAAAGGGGTCAGGTCTCTTTGATGCAGATGCAGTCGTCAATGAGCTGCATTGTTGTCGTCGACAGCGAACCAATCAAGTGGCGAATATCCGCTTGACGGACCGTGGCAAGGTTCGAGGTGTTGATGACGGACGGGAGACGCAATCCCGACTGCTGCCAGTCCCTGTGCGCTAGGTCAATAAGAAGCTGGGTATCTTCGTGGGCGCGACGGATGTTGCTGGTGACCTGTGCGACAATGGTATTCTGAATCCGCCCATTGTCGCGGTCGTTCTGAACGACCACCGCAGGACGAATACCCGCACCTGGATTGGATAGAGAAAAGTCAACGATGACAATGTCACCACGCTTCATGCCAAATCCTGGTAGGCCGTTGCATCTTCCGGGCTGCCTGCGGCATCCCAAGCGCTCAAAATCGACTGGTACGTCTCGCGAGGGTCGTCTGAGATAACGCGAGCGATTCGGTCGTAGAGGTCGGCGCTAAGAATCACCAGTTCACCGGAATCCGTAGCCACACGAACGACATGGCCGTTCCGAGCGGAATCAATCTGTTGGTTCGTGATAATCATCAGTCTTCTCCCAATTTCATTGTCGCCTTTCGCAAGACACATTGCAAGGTGCAGCAAAGGGAACGTACCAAGGCGACTTCGTTTCTTCGATAATCGGCTCAAACTTCACTCTGGCATAGACTTCCGCCAACGTGAAGCTGGCGTCGATCTCCGGAAGTAGAATCACGGCATCGAAGGGGTCGGGAATCTTTTTCTGCGGGGCCTGGGTTGGTACAGTTCTTTGAAACAGGGTGACAGTTACCGTAATTGGCAGAAAGAGACTCCCCACCCCTTCAGTGGTCCTCCTTTTGTGGCCACCCGCGAATGGCATGTCCATGGTGTGCGAAAAGCGGTACGGGTTGTAAAGTTTTTGATGAACCATCAAGTAGTCAGTTGACTAGCACGTGATCGATCGTATAACGTAGAATTGGCGGTCGCTGCAGTTTTCGGTGCTGTGTGTTTTGCGAATGGCCGTTCATGTGCTTCACCTCAATGTTCCGGAACGACACAGGTGAAAGAGCATGGAACGAAAAAAGTTTCAACGGGTTATCCGCGATAGACATTTGACCGAAGCCGAAGTAGCCAACGATGAGCAGATTCGGAGTCAAGTGATGAAGGAATTTCCGCCTGCGCTACTGACTGCTTTGGAGGCTGGCGGTATCAGCGATGCATTGCGGCGCGCAATTCTGGCGAGTCCCAAGTCGGTATACCAAATCTGCAAAGAGGCCGGCATTTCGCAAATAGTGATTTCTCGTTTTGTCTCTGGTGAGCGCGACATTCGCCTGGCCACCGCAGATCGATTGGCAAAAGCCCTTGGGATCGAAATAGCAAGTCATGGGTAAAAAGCTGAGCATAGCGAATATGATCTCGCATTGCCGCATGAATCGCCGGCGATGGCCCCCTCATCCGGCCTGACGGCCACCTTCTCCCCCGGCGCGGGGGAGAAGGAAAAAGACGGGAATGCTCAGGATATTCGCCTGAGCACGGTGAGAAAGCCGGATGGCTGGCTCCGATTGCTCTGGAGCCACCTCGAAAGAACGTCCGCGAAAAACGCAGTACGCGTCGAGCGTCGAACAAAGGCTGCCTGACGATGTCGCTGGACCAGTATCTTCAGTTGCTGAGACAACAAAAAGGACACAAAAAGGGACACAAAAAGGGGACATTCTACTTTACA
>JBBJME010000393.1:0-5334 GCA_037719765.1 Planctomycetaceae bacterium | reverse complement strand
TCCATTTCGCCCAATCGCAGAACACATCGCCTGATCTTCCAACTCAATGTGGCGTGCCTCTGCCAATAGTCGATCATGAATCTCGGCCGCGGTAAACGCATCATGATTGCGGGTAATCGCCTGCATGCGGTCCAGTGCCCAGAACAGATTTACGGCCGTCGGACGGCTGGTTGCCAGATACGACGCAACGCGATCGACTTCTCGCAGGAATTCATCGACCGCTGCATGGCGAGATGCCTGCAGACCGATCACCAGGCCGTATGCCGCCGCCACACCAATTGCCGGTGCGCCGCGGACTTTAAGAACCTTGATGGCACTCCACACTTCTTCTGCAGTCGTGCAGATGATGTTTTCAACGTACAGTGGCAACCGAGTCTGATCGAGCAGTTGCAACTGCCCGTTAGCGTCGCCGGTCCAGCAGAGTGTCTTGTACAAAGTTGGTGACCCTATTCATTCTGTGGAGGTTCAGGGCGAGGTCCACGCTGTTCCGGTGGCCTGAGCCGGGTATTCCGAACGTGAAGCCGGACGTCGAAGTGATGCCGAGTTGCGAGCGTTCGAAGAACCATTTCAATTCCTGGGGCCCCTTGTTGAGGGCACTTTCAAGTTCATCAGCATCTTCGTAACTGTCCACCACTGTCTGGATTTCGCTGATGATGCGTTCTGTGTCATCGTTCCGAGGGCGTTGTTCCATGACCCAGAGCTGCCCAACCAGTCCAAGAAGCTTGAGATGACTTTTTTCCGGTCCGAGTTCACTGGCGTCCGCGATCTTGCGAAATTCTTCCAGTGCCTGTTCGGTGTCCGGTACCGCGCCCGCCATCAAAGACACGCCCAGTCGCAGCCTTGCGAGATCGGCCAATGGACTGTCATTGAAATTTGAAATGACAGCTCGCCATGCGGCAGTACGCATCGGATTTCGCATTGCGACGGCAAATTGTGCCTCCGCGGTCTCTTCTCTCATGATCGCCGCAGGCTGTACGCGTTCAGGAATTCGAACGGGCTGCTCCATCCGTCGTCCCGCAACAAACGAGACAATGAGGACGGCAAAGAAACCGAGCGAGTACTTTTTCGCTCCCGCCCGCCATGGCATCCATTGCCCAAACAAACTGTGAGTGGCTCCCAGTCTGGTATTGATCGGGACGGTATCCAGACGTTTGAGCTCGGCTTCCAGTTCCGTTGGATCCTGATAACGATCGGCAGGCTTCTTCTGCAGCATACGATGGATGACAACGCACAGATCTTTCGGCAAGTCGGCTCGAAATGTATTCAGCGGAGCTGGTTCTTCTTTCAGGTGCTGCACGGCGACCGTCATCGCGTTCTTGCCAGGAAACGGAGGCTGTCCGGCGAACATGTGATAGCAGGTGACGCCAAACGAATACTGGTCGCTGCGATGGTCCAGTTTCTCGCCCTGAATCTGCTCGGGACTCATATACCACGGCGTCCCCATGGTGGTTCCGATTTGCGTCAGATTCATTTTTGGACTGGAAGGCTGATTCAGCTGAGCCAATCCAAAGTCTGTGACCTTCGCGATGCCACCACGAGTCACCATCACATTTTCGGGCTTCACATCGCGGTGCACAATGCCTGCTTCTGCTGCCGCATGCAAGGCGGCCGCGATCTGCTGCATCCATTTCAATCCCGTTCCGTAGTCCGGGGTGCCGTGCTTCCTGATCCACTGGCTGAGATTCAGTCCTGCAACGTATTCCTGCACGATGTAACTGATGTTGCCTTCACGGCCGGTGGTGATGATCTGCACGAGATTGGAATGACTTAAACCGCCAGCCGCACGGGCTTCCTGTTCGAAACGCTTCAGCAAAACACCACTGTCACGACTGATGACGTCATTCTTCAGAATCTTCACGGCGACATTGCGATGGAGTGACGTCTGCTCTGCCAGATACACGTCCGCCATACCGCCGCTGCCCAGTCGCCGCAACAGCAGGAATTCGCCGATTCGCAGATTTCTGAGATCACCGGAGGGTTGGTTTGAGTTACCTGATGCTTCGTCGGTTGCCATAAATCGTGCTCGGCTTGGTGGAGAATTTTCCAGAGTGCCCTAAAAGTCAGCCCCAGGATCACCTCCGAATCCGCAAGATATTTCAGTTTTCCGCAGTTGTCAGTCGTAAACGCGGCACGGGGACAAAAGATTCGGTTGATCGACCGGAAATCAGGCTGCGCGAGCGAATGTTCCCCTGTTTCTGATCCATTCATTGATCACAGTGCAGATCAGCCGTGGGGATTCTCAGCAAACGTTCAGGCCATTGTCCACGTGAGAAGATTTCCATCGCGAGGGGGGATGCGGCAGGATCCCGCGGCGACTTAACCGAAACGTGTGGCAGCATCGACTGCAGAATGCGACGCTTGGGCGAAACGTGCACACGTATTGCCGCTGGGTACAGAAGAATACGGCGACCAGTGGAGTTCAGTAGTCGCGGCTCACTGTTCCTGCGACTGACTCAGGAATTGCCCGGATCCGGGTACTACTTTTGTTGATGCAGTTCGATCGTGTCTGTTTCTTCCAGCGTCACGCCATCCGGGCCAATGGCCTTGGTGGGTGTGCGGGAATCGCCTTCCGGTGAAACGAGCATCGGCTGGTCGATCTCCGGCGTCGTACCGGGAGATTTGGTATCCCCTGTTGTCCCGCTGGCAAGGCCGCTGCCATTCAATGGCAGCCCATTATTGCCGGAGATCACCACCAAAACAGCCAATGCCATTGCCGCGACGGACGCTGCCACCGCGACAAAACGAACAGTTCGAGATCGCGGCTGTTCAACTCGACGACCGGCAACCACTTTCGATGTTGTCGCAGTCGCAGCTGCCAATTGATTTTGACGCAGTGGTTGATTCAATTCTGTCGGAACTTCCAGACGAAAAAAATCACTCAGCAACGAATCCATCTGATCATCAGACGGCATTCCGCTCTGAACGCGGTTGGCGGAAGAATTGTTACTCATATTCAAATCCTCGTTCCACAAGAATTTCAGCGAGACGGCGTCGTGCCCTCGACAATCGCATATCAATTGCAGCCGGACTGCAATCCATCACAGTCGCTATCTGAGCGGCTGACCAGTCCATCGAATACTTCATGACCAGAACTTTCCGGTCGTCTTCATTCAAGACACCCAGAGCCCCGCGGACTTGTGCCTGTCGTTCGGACAGCGCCAACATGTCTTCCGCAGAATCTCGCTGCCCGGAGAATTCGTCCAGACCCGGCAGCAGGCGACAGGAATTGCTCTTTTTTCGAGCCACATCCCGTAACCAGTTCTGCCCGACTCGCAACAACCATGCCCGCAAATCGCGAACAGGTTCCCCTTTGTAATCGTAGTAACGTAAAAAAGATTCCTGCACCGCGTCATACGCTCGCTCCGGATCACTGCACATCGCGTAAAACAATGCCCACAATTCGCGGGAATGTGTACGGTAGTACTGTTCAATGATCTGACCACGATCTGGTTCAGAATCCATGTTTTGTTCAGAACTCGCGTTCGTCATGCAGAAACCCTGCCGACGCAACTCAAGTTCATTTCGGTGGAATTTGCTGGCATTTTTGTGCCCTGCTGCGGGTAAGGACGAGCCAAAACACGAGATCTAACAGGAGAACCTGTCGGTCCAGACCCCGAATCGGAAGTCTCCCCACTTCCGCCCGCAAGTTCAAGCAATGCCTGCAGGTTGGAATCGAACCACGACTCAATCTGCGTTCGCCGACATGCTGAGGAGGCGCTCGATATCACAACAGATGCAGTTGCAGCGCGATCGAAAATTTCCGCGGATGACCTGTGCTGATCCTGCGAACGGCTGCAATTCCACCGCGATCGCGAAGTGCGTGGTTTGCAGAGGTTTCTAAGGACTCGGTCACAAAACTCAGAGTATTTCGCCAGCTTTTTGTCTACTCAAACTCATTCAAGGACGGACACTCGCTACAGCAGCATGACCAGTCCATCCATGCCGGACAAGCGACTGTAGATCGCAAGGACCTGCTGTGATGATTCACACATGGGCTCAAGCGTTACAGCCACATGCCTGCCGTGTTCCGTGTTCCGCAAGGAAAATGGCGGATCGGTTTCCAACCCGAGTTCATCCCGCACACATGCCACCACGCGCGCTGTGAAGTTGCCTGCTGCGGCCCCGATCACCTTAAAGGTATAATGGCAGGGAAACGCATGGCGACTCTCCAGCAGTTCCACGGACGGCAGTTTGATCACGAGACATCACTCACAGAATTCCGGAACTAAACCATCGACACGGCAACTCCATTGTAAGCACCATGGTCCGTTCCGTGAACAGAAGTTCCGGATGTGGTTGGTCGTTTTCGGTCCATGTCCCGCGATTTTCTGAGAAAAGAAGCGTTTCGCGAATTTCTGCCCGTGAGCAACATGACGCAGGGACCGCGGCGAATGACTGCTTTTGAATTCAGACTCAGATTCGCTAGATTCTATCGACACGAATTAAAGCAGGCAAAACTGACGGGCGGAATTGTGGCGATCGGACGATTCATTGAACTCGAAGGCGTGCGCGTCAACAACCTTCAGAATCTCAGCCTGAAGATTCAGCACAACGCGCTGACCGTGATTTGTGGCGTGAGCGGTTCCGGGAAAAGCAGTCTGGCATTTGATACTCTCTATGCGGAAGGTCAGCGGCGTTATGTCGAAACATTTTCACCGTCGGCGCGGCAGTTTCTGGACCGCATCGAACGCCCGGCCGTGGACCGGATCAGCGGCCTTCCGCCGGCGATCGCCATTCGGCAACAGATTCGTTTCGACGGGCCACGCAGTACCCTGGGTACGCGAACTGAGATCATCGAATCGCTGCGCGTGATCTTCTCTCGGGCGGGTCGGCTGGTCTGTCCGGACTGTCAGCGACCAGTCGATGCGATGTCGGCAGAGTCTGTCGCTTCCGCAGTTCTTGAGCAACCCTCTGCGGCCCGCATCATGATCGGCGCAGTGATCCATGTCGATCACACATCTTACGCCAATGTGCGTGCGAACCTGTTGCGGAGCGGTTTCACGCGTATCATCAGCGATGACCGCATGACCCGGCTTGAGGAACTGGAATCCCTGCCGTCCGTCCCGAAGCCCTCACGCAAACGACAGTCCGCCCGCACCACAGTAGCGCTGACGGTGATCATCGATCGTCTGAAATCAGATGCAGTCAAAGCGGATCGACTGACGGAATCGGTTTCCACGGCCATGAAGATCGGCGACGGCAATTGCGCGGTTTTGACTGAGGGCGAGCACAACTCCGGCTCGCAGACCGGCGTCAGCCCGCCGGGACAAATCGTGGATGGCACATTGTGGTCCGTGCAGCCATTCTCAGGCAAACGAGTTTGTCCCGACTGCG
>JBBJME010000392.1:0-5334 GCA_037719765.1 Planctomycetaceae bacterium | reverse complement strand
CGCGGATTTGTGCTGCTGGTGGTGACAATGGTGGTCATCCTGTTGTCCTTAGCGGCATGGTCGTACATGAAAAAAATGTCGGTGGAACAGGAAGCGACCATGATGTATGGCCGCGACGTGGAAGCGCGCATGGCCGCAGAATCCGCAATTGAATATGCCGCCATTCAGATCGGACTGCTGCAGACGGAACAGGGCCAGGACGTCTTTCACAACCCCGGGTTGTTTCAAGGTCAAGTGCTGACAGAAGTGGACAGCGCGCGCGGACAATGTCGATTCACAATCCTGGTCCCCAACGAATTGTCTTCCGCCAAAGGCAGTTCGGTGCGATTTGGTCTGGCTCGTGAAACAGCGAAATTCAATATCAATCGCCTGACCGAATTTGAAGGTGACGACGACGATACGACGGCTCCGTACGATGCGATTTCCTTTGTGCCCGGTATGACGGAGGAGATCTCAAGTGCCATCCTGGACTGGATCGACAGCGATGAGGAACGCAGAGTTGGCGGAGCGGAATCAGCCGACTATCAGGGGCTGGCGGTACCGTATTCGGCTCGCAACGCCCCGCTGGAATCCGTCGATGAACTGCTCCAGATTCAGGGCATCACTCCCGCGTTGTTTTACGGCGAAGATGCCAATCGTAACGGAATGCTGGATACCAATGAGGACGATGGAAACGAATCATTGCCAGACGATAATGCGGACGGGATTCTGGACGCGGGCTGGCGTGAATACTTCACCGCATCCAGCAAAGAACGGAACACGACGGCGGAAGGCGACAAGAAGATTAATATCAATGGCACCATTCTGACGGAACTGTTCGATGAGATTGAAGAAGCCTTTGACACAGAAACCGCCACATTTATCGTGGCATATCGGCTGTGGGGCAATGAAAACGCGGACGCTGCGACCGTGAAAAGTCTGACCGTGGATCAAAAGGAACTTGCTCAGGCGATTGCAGGCAGCCTCACCAGTCAGGAGGGGATTTCCATCACGCGAAACGGCATGAACCTCAACCAGGTGTCGGCGTATTCTTTTCGCTCAATCTACGACGTGATCGACGCACAGGTTGACGCGGAAATCAATGACGCCCCGCAGACTCTGATCAGTCCCTGGACCTCTGCAAATCTGCTCGACAAGATGCCGGAGTTCGAAGACAGCTTTACGCATGTCGATGATGCGTTCATCGACGGACGGATTAACATCAATATTGCTCGCCGCGAAGTGTTGTTAGCGATTCCCGATATGACCGAGACCATCGCCAACAGTATTGTCGATGAACGTCCAGCGATCGAATCCACCGGCGCGGCGTCCGAAGCCATGTCTCTTCGAGCATCACCCACATGGCTGCTCGGTGAAGGCTTCGTGGATCTCAACACGTTTCGACGTCTGGGTCCGTGGCTGACAACCGGAGGTGATATCTTCAGTTTCCAGACGCTTGGTCATTTTGATGAGGGTGGTCCGACCACACGCCTTGAAGCCATGATCGATGCAACTCAAAACCCGCCGCGAGTGATCTTCCAGCGCGATCTGACCTCACTTGGTCGCGGCTTTCATCCCGGGCTGCTGAGCAGCAAGTAGAATGATTCAACAGTACGTGGCAGCATTGATCGGGGTACTGAAGCATCCCGGACATCCAATGCACTCAATACCGGAAGACAGCCCCCAGGCTGAATCCGTTCGCCGCGAAGTTTGAATAGTGGACATTCTGACGAATGTACGGCGTAAACCCCGCGGCACCGGCTGAAATGCTGTTGTAGTAAATGTTTTGGTCGGGGCGGCTGACCTGTGTGAGCCACATGAAGTCGTACCCGCCATACACAGAAAACTTTGTGCTGAGGTGAACTTCACCTGCCAGATTGATCTGCGTAACGGTCCCGAAGTTGATCTTGTGTTCTTCGTATGTTGTGCTCCCTGTGCCCAGTGGATCGGACGAGAGCGTTGCGGTGTAGTCGTTCAGTCCCATCATGATACGCGGTGTGGCACTCAACGTGAACCAGCGTGTGTTCACCGAGAACCGAGCTCCCACTTCCGGCCCGTAGTAATTGCTGTTGACCGCAGAGCTGATGTTTGTCGTGCGATCGGCCACGGCAGCACCGCCGTCGTATGCTCCATTGATGGTGTAGCTTTCATCCAGATTCGTGTACCGCAAACCGCCCAGCCACTGAAATCCGAAACCTTCACCGGGGACATAGCGATCCGTGAGGAACGTCAATTCCGAACCCCACATTTGTGACGAGAGCGTTGCGTGCAGCGACTTGTCGAAAATCAATGAGTTCAATCCCGCGACGTCCGTCACTGTGCCGTCGGTCAGCAGCGGGATGGCATAATTGGGATTTATCGTGAGACCCAGCGCGGGGTCGATTGGAATACCGCCCTGTGCCAGAATTTCATCGGCCAGTATCTGTCGCGGACCGTCGATATCATTGAATGCTGTCACACTGGATTGCTGCTGGAATCCAAAGAAACTCAATTCCAGATCACCGCCATTCATGGCGACGCCCAATGTGCCTCGGATGCCAGGCGTGTCCATCAGGTCAAGTCCATTGGACTGCGCAAATAAGGTAAAACCTGCGGTGTTGCCGCCATTGAGATTGTCGTTGACCAGAGTGGGCACGTCGATACCTTCGACACTGTTGTTCGGCACCACAACCTGAAGACCCGACACCGGTGCCCCAATGGTCTCGGCACGCGGCCCCTGAAACGACCACTGCATGAACTCCAGACGCATCCAGCTGCGCGAAGTCACTTCGTGCAGGAAATGTTCGATCGGACGATTTTCATCCCACAGCGCCGGAGCTTGCTCGACGTAGTGATCCACGTCGGGAGCCTGGTATTGATTCCGTTGCATTTGAAACAGCGGCGGATGCCCCTGTTGAGGCGGCGGACAATACTCTGGACCGCCATATTGCGGCGGACCATACTGCGGCGCATGTTGAGCCAGCGCTTCAGAAGAAGCTATGCTGAGAAGCACCGCAGCAGCGGCAAGACTTAGCAGGTTCGGACGGTTCATTCGAGCCGGACCTTATTCAAAGAGTCAGAGCAGCGAAGCACATTCGTTGAAGAGCCCTCCTGGCAATTCAACGCCAACGCAGCGTCTTGCGATGCCGCGCACGGAACGGTGCCATGTACAAAACATAGTCCGCTGTCGTCGATATCGTCGCGGACCGACTTTGAACTTTGCTCCAATTGTTCCGGATAGGTCGATTTTGACGGTTACGCGAATCAGTCCACTCGTAACATCTGCAACATCGTCCGTTCGGCAAATCCTGCCGCAGTGCTTCGACCCGTTCAGCGCCCCTCTGCCGCATTTGCGATGACCGCGGGCTGCACCCAGGCACGTTCGAATTCTCCGACCTGAGACGGATTCGGATGCACCCGAGACGCTGTGACCACGGCGCGGACGTAGAGTTCCGTGCCTGCAAACGTATAACTGCCAACGGTCCCTTCGACGGATTTGAGTACCTTGCCGACATCGGTGCTGTATCTGCGAGTCACCGTATCGACTTTTTCGGGATCGTCGATGGCCGGAGTGCTTGCGTCATCGAAAGCCGTGTGGGTACCAATGAAATCAATGCGGTACGACACGCCTGGTACCGCAGCCACTGTCACTTTTATGCTGTTCGCTGTCTGCTGAATCTCTTCCAGTGTCACGCCGGACGAAGCATAGAAACGCCCGGCTTCCAGTGCCTTTATCAGAGCGTCCGGCGTTAACGTGTTGGTCAGCACCATGACCCAGCCTCGCCCAGGCTGCGCTCCTTTCTGTGGCTCCGTTTGAAAGTAGTCGTGCCCGTCGTCCGTGGCCAGGCCGTAAATCACTGGCAGTTGGAGTTTCGCCAGACGCCATGTGTTGACGATGTCCCATTGACGCTCAGTAGAAGCATGTGTCTCATCGCCGGAATTGTGGACAGTGGGATGGCCGTTGTAGACTTCAAAAAAATTCTCTCCGACCACCTGCATCAAATGTTCGGCAGTGACGGCGTAACCGAAATTTGGATGATTCAGATGCACGAGCGTCGATTCTCCTGAACGCTCGCGACGCGAAACGGCAGCATCGATATTGCGCTGCATCACATCGACAATACTGTCACCTCCGGTGGGGGGCAACAGTTCGCTCGTATTCGTGGCACACATGTGGATTGGATGGCGATTGAAGCTGTCGGAAATCTCTTCGCCCTGGATCAGGATGTATTCCTGAGCTTTCGCGAGACGTTCGTACACGGCATCAAATTCCTTCAGTCGGACTTCTCTGCGACCTTCCGTTTCCCGCGTCTGAATCCACTCCGCTGGAAATGTCTGTGTCAGCTTTTCAAAGGCTTTCATGCCGCCTTTGTTTTTTTCAATATCGATCCATCGTTCGCGATTGTGGAGCGTGTTGTGATCAGTGAATACCAGAAACTGATATCCGTGATCGCGATACCAGGTGGCGATCATTTCCGGATAATCATCACCGTCGCTCCACAGGGAATGCGTGTGCATGTTGCCACGATACCAGTGCTGCGAATGATCTGATCGCAGGATGACGTCCTGAGCGAACCCAGGTGTCGTGAAAATCAGAGGCAACAGAATGAGAAAACGAGGGATCGCAGATAATGAACGCAGGAACGCGGGAGGCATGTGGTTGTCCTTTTGATTCAAGGGTGGATCCCACTCAGTGTACCAATAAAACGACAGCAGGCGAGCCGCCCCGTGGCTCGCCTGCTGGCTTGTGAGTATGGATGAGTCCAATCACGATTGTGCCTGCACCAACACTGTCTGAAAAACCATACCGTTCATCAGCCTCGTACAAAGTCCAGACTGGATGCCTGAGCGTCAGACAGCTTGAAGCTGAAGTTGTTCGCTCCGCCTGGTGTCATGCTTCCGGTCAGCTTCTGGCCGTCCGTGCTGCGGCTAAGTGACAACGATCCGTTTTCCATGCTGTAGGTTCCCTGAAAACTGCTGGCCTGTCCGTCCTTGTTGACAGCCACCCAGTTAAAGTTTCCGTCTGCCTGAAGAGACAGCTGGACGCGAGCCCCGTTACTCAGATTTGCGGTCCAGGCTCCGGTGAATGTCGCTTGAGGTGCCGGAGGTACTTCGATTGCTGACTGAACTGAGGCATTCTGAGGCGGTGCGAATCCTCCTAATGCCTGCAATGCAGACTGCTGAGCATCATTTGCAGGTGGAGCGTTTGCTGTGACGTTGCCGTTCGGTATAGCTGTGACTGGTGTCTGAGCAGGTGCTGCAGCGGGGGACGTCGCATTCTGCGGAGCGAACGCCTGTGGGGCCGCGGCCTGAGCCGTTCCAGCCTGCAATTGCTGTTGTGGCACCTGCTGCTGTGGCACCTGCTGCATCTGCTGC
>JBBJME010000148.1:0-17897 GCA_037719765.1 Planctomycetaceae bacterium | reverse complement strand
CAATTGTTGAATGGTCAAAGGTCGATGGCTCTCGCAACTGGGCCACGTTAAGCGCAATACCGTTCAAAAAATGCAAATCGTGACTCCTGCTATAGTTGTGTTGCAAACACACCAACTTAAGCAAGGAGTCACGACATGGATGAGCAGGGACGCTCAACATTTTCCGAGGATCAGAACGGACGGATCTTAGACCGACTGGCTGGCTTGGAAAAGGTCATCTCGCAGGAACAAATCACAAACGCACTGAAAGCCACCAACAAACAATCCGTTCGTCGGTGCAAGCTCACAAATGAGATTATGATTTTGGTTGTACTCGCCATGGGACTGTTCACCGAACTTCCGATTCGACAGGTCTTCAAAGCCTGCCGAAAGATTCGCAAAGGCGAGGCTTCGCCCTGCCGATCCGCATTGTGTATCGCTCGACAGCGACTCGGCAGCGAACCCCTTGTCGCGCTCTATGAATCGGTCGTCAAACCGATGGCCACAGAACAAACGCCCGGCGCGTTCTACAAAGGCATGAGAAAAGTAGCGATTGACGGAACGGTGCTGGATGTTGCTGACTGTGAAGCACATCAGCATCTCGGACGCTCATCCGGCAGCCGAGGTGAAGGGCCGTTTCCGCAACTGCGGAAAGTCAGCCTCGTGGAACTTGGCACACATATTGAATTTGCCTTCGTGTACGGTGGCTGGAAGGATTCCGAAAGGAAGCTGGTCAAAGACCTGTGGGATTCAATTCCGACCGACGCTCTGTTGATGGAAGATCGCGGTTTCTACAGCTACGAAACGTGGGAATCCCTGCATTTAAGACATAAATTGTTGTTTCGTGTTTCCAAATCGCTCGTACTCCAGCCGATCAAAATTCTTTCAGATGGTTCGTACCTGGCAAAGATTTATCCGAGCCATTGGTATCGAGTCAATGATCGTCGCGGCATCCTGGTTCGGATCGTGGAGTACACGCTGGACGACCCTCAGCGAACTGGGCACAAGGAGATTCACCGGCTGATGACCAACCTGCTGGAGGCTGACGAATTTCCGGCGATGGAACTGATCATGGAGTACCACGAACGCTGGGAGGAAGAGATCGTTTATGACGAACAGAAGACTCATCAGGATCCGTGCCGTGCAGAAAAAACAACTCATCTTCGCAGCGAGACTAGCGACGGCTTGAAGCAGGAACTGTATGCTCTTTCGCTGGGACATTTCATCACGCGGACGATGATGCTTGAGGTGCTGCAGGTTTCACGGACAGTTCGTGCTCTTATTTCTTTGAGCTGATGTTCAATTCGAACTGGTGAGGTGTGAGGTAACCGATTGAGGAGTGAGTTCGTTCGAAGTTGTAGTATCTGATGAACTCAGCGAGTTGGCGTTTTGCATCCTGATAGTTTTGGTATTCGGTCATTTGAAGTTCGTTCTTGATTGTTCCGAAGCAGGATTCTGCGAATGCATTGTCGTAGCAGTTATCAGCGCGGCTCATGCTCGAACGCATTGCAGCTCGAAGCAGGATTTGCTTGTACTCGTTGCTGACGTACTGGCCGCCACGGTCAGTATGGTGAATCAGTCCGGGCTGTGGAGAACGAGATCGGATTGCCATTTTCAGTGCAGCCAGAACCAGCGCATCGGTCATGTCCTCTCCGAGACTCCATCCCACAATCTTCCTTGAGTAACGATCCATCAACGTGGCCAGGTAACAGAACGAACCGCCTTTCAAAGGAATGTAAGTAATATCGCCAACCCAGAGCTGATCGATACCAGTGAGGTCTGGTGCTTCCAGAAGCAGGTTGGGACTATAGCCGCGTCGATGGCGACTGTCGGTTGTCTTCGGCTTGAAAGACTTCGGCTGAATTGCTCGCAGACCTTGTGTTTTCATGACTTTTGCAGCCTTCCTTGGACTGCATGAATGGCCCTGTTGACGCAGCTCGTTCGCGATTCGACGCGCTCCGTAACGTCGCTTGTGGTGATGAAAGATCTGACGCACTTCAGGCGCAAGACTCTGTTCGTGCGCATCCCGAGTTGAGACGTCAGCAGTCTTCCACTGATAGTAGGCACTGCGAGAGACGCGCAGCGTTTCACAGATCTGAGCCATCGGCCACGTCCCCTCCTGAGCAAGTGCATCGATTGCTGAATACACGTCCGCTATTCGCTGCGGCTGAAAATAGCCAACGCTTTTTTTAAAATATCGCGCTCGCGCTCGACGCGTCTCAGTTCCGCCTCAAGTTCGCGCACTCGGCCCTCCAGTGATCCTGCAATCGGACCACTCTGAGTCAGAAGCTCTTTCTTCCAACGATACAGACACTGTGCCCCTTTCAAGCCCAGTCGATGTGCGACCGACTCCGCAGTGTGGCCGTCTACTAACAGTTGAACTGCTTCCTCTTTGAACTCGCGAGTAAATCGACGACGACCCGCTGGCTTGGTGACTTTGATTCGCTTCCCTGACATTCTGATCTCCCTTCAAAGGGCTCAGAATAAGAGAATCCGCTGTCCGTGAAACCTGCAGCACCTCAGCTTGAAGCCGCGAAGAGTGCGACGTTGGACACGGATCGACTCTCGTTCAAAGGTTGCTTTCAAATCCTTAAAACACGTCTGCCCGAATGTGATCCTCGTACCGAAGTAAGTTTTTGCGACTGGTTGAATGCGGTTGTTTGGGAGATGAGCTGCGAGAAAATTCCGGCCCGACGCAACCGAATTAACCCTCGAGTGATCAAACGAAAAATGTCCCGCTGGAAGAAATGCCGTCCCGAACACAGAAAACTCAAACCGTTGACAAAAACCTTTGCCCAGACTGTGGTTATGAATAATTGAACGGTATTGACGTTAAGCGCCGGCTGTTACCTGCTTCGCACGAACGTCTCAGGCTGGTCCGACGAAGAACTGTGGAAGGCATACATCCAGCTGACAGAAGCCGAGGCCGCGTTTCGAATTCAGAAAAGTGATCTGTCGATTCGTCCGATCTGGCATCAGAAAGAGGATCGTGTGCTGGCTCACATTTTTGTGTGCTTCATCGCTTACGTGCTGTGGAAATCGCTCGGTCAACTTTGCATAAAAGCGGGTCTCGGCAACGAGCCCCGCCGTGTGCTGGACGAACTGTCCGAGATCCATTCGATGGATGTCGTCCTGCCGACAAAATCTGGTCTGGAGATCCGCACTCGCTGCGTTTCAAAACCGACTGATCACCAACAAATCCTGCTCGATAAACTGGGCCTGAATCTGCCGACAAAAATCAATTTGAAACCAATGTAGTGAGAAAAAACACCCCAAAACTCACGAAAACACAGTGCTTTTTCAACGAGTTGGGGAAGTTGGGTTAGCCCAACTTCCCCAGAAGTGTAACAAAGCGCGACCGACCGAAAAAAGTTCGCCGTGTTTTGGGATCTGAAATTCGAAAACAGCCGTGTTTTGAAATCTGAAACGCGATGTAGTGAGAAGAAGATATCTGGCGGGCACAAAAACGGGCCATAAGATCCCGGCCATGTTTATCCGACAGCACTTCAAAGAAGAAAACGGACAGCGAACAGCGTACTGGGCGCTCGTCGAATCTTATCGAACCAGGCGAGGCCCTCGGCAGCGGGTTGTGGCGTGGCTTGGGAAGCTCGACGAAGCCGGGCGGCTTGGGGTCAGGCAGGCCATCGACAGCACGGACACGGCCACAGGTCTGCAGGACAAATCCACGCGCGGCCATGACCGTCAGCAGTTACTCTTCAACGATGATGAGAACACTACGAAGCCGCGATGGGAAGAAGTCAATGTCGCCGGTGTCCGCGTCGAGAACACGCGGCAGTTTGGAGGACCGTGGCTCGCGCTGCATCTGATTCGCATGCTGCAGCTCGACACGTTTTTGCAGAAGGCAATCCCGGAAGGACGTGAACAGGTTCCGTGGGACGTCAGTTCGCTCATCCTCATCATTGCGAGACTGCTCAAACCTTCCAGCGAACTTTACATCGCCGAACAATGGTATCCGAAAACTGCCTTGCCGGATCTGCTGGGTGTGCCAGCAAAACAGGTCGATGACAACCGGCTCTATCGAACTCTCGATGTGGTGCTGCCGCTTAAAGAGGCGCTGGAAATTCATCTCAAGCAGCGTGCGGGCGACCTGTTTGAACTTGAATACGACCTGTTGATGTACGACGTCACCAGCACGTTTTTCGAAGGCCGGGCCGACTTCCCTCTGGCGCAGCGCGGTTACTCGCGAGACCAACGCGGCGACTGCAAGCAGGTGTGCATTGCGCTCGTGGTTTCACGCTGCGGCATGCCGCTGGGGTACGAAGTTTTCGCGGGCAACACGGCCGATGTGACGACGGTGGAACACGTGGTGGAAACGATGGAACGCCGCTATGGCAAGAGCCAGCGCATCTGGGTGATGGACCGTGGCATGGTGAGCGAAGACAACATCAAATTTCTTCGCGACGGCGGTCGTCGCTACATCATCGGGACTCCGAAAGCGACGCTGAAGAAGTTCGAACAGGAGATTCTCAAAGACGACTGGCATGCGATCCGCGATGGTCTTGAAGTAAAGATCGTGCCGTGGCCAAAGGACGATGATGACGATGAGTCCGGCGCTGAGCCTGTCGCGGCAACGACCAATGCGAACGGTGATGCTGCTGTGTCTGAACAAGATCCGGCACCGGAGACATTCATCCTGTGTCGCAGTCGTGATCGATCGAAGAAGGAAGAAGCGATGACGCAGCGTTTCGAAACGAAGATCGAAGAGGCGCTGGTTCGTATGAAGGCTGGTTGCGAAAAAAAGAACCGCGACGTTCAGAAAGTGGAGCGGCAGATCGGTCGACTTCTTGCAAAGAACAGCCGGGCTGCAAAACTCTTCGACATCAAAGTCTCAAAGGCCGAGAGCGGTGTCGCAATTGTTGAATGGTCAAAGGTCGATGGCTCTCGCAACTGGGCCACGTTAAGCGCCGGCTGTTACCTGCTTCGCACGAACGTCTCAGGCTGGTCCGACGAAGAACTGTGGAAGGCATACATCCAGCTGACAGAAGCCGAGGCCGCGTTTCGAATTCAGAAAAGTGATCTGTCGATTCGTCCGATCTGGCATCAGAAAGAGGATCGTGTGCTGGCTCACATTTTTGTGTGCTTCATCGCTTACGTGCTGTGGAAATCGCTCGGTCAACTTTGCATAAAAGCGGGTCTCGGCAACGAGCCCCGCCGTGTGCTGGACGAACTGTCCGAGATCCATTCGATGGATGTCGTCCTGCCGACAAAATCTGGTCTGGAGATCCGCACTCGCTGCGTTTCAAAACCGACTGATCACCAACAAATCCTGCTCGATAAACTGGGCCTGAATCTGCCGACAAAAATCAATTTGAAACCAATGTAGTGAGAAAAAACACCCCAAAACTCACGAAAACACAGTGCTTTTTCAACGAGTTGGGGAAGTTGGGTTAGAGCATTTGCCACGCCGTTCAATCACGTTGGGTGAATGGGGAAGGGCTGAAGACGTCAAAAGTACCAAGCTCGCATTCAAGCAGGGGGAAATTCTGTTTGGGAAGATCCGTCCGTACTTTCACAAAGTGGGCGTTGCTCCCGTTGACGGTGTTTGCTCATCCGATGCGATTGTCATCGTCCCAAACTCTTTTTCGTTCTTCGCGCCTGTACTTTGTTGCGTCAGCAGCGACGATTTCGTCAGCCATGCAACGCAAACCTCGCAAGACACCAAGATGCCACGGGCGAATTGGGATGTGCTGCTAAAATATTCTCTGCCGATTCCACCAGATGCACTGCTCACCGAGTTCCACAACACAATTACGGACCTGGTTGCTATCCTTCGCTTACTGATGCTGAAGAATCGTAATCTACGCACCACCCGTGACCTGCTCCTTCCCAAGCTGATCTCCGGTCAATTGGACGTCGAAGACCTCGACATCGATGTGGGTGTAAACGTTGAGGAAGTCGCGGAGGCCACTGCGTGATGACACGAAGAACTTTGTTGATTTCATGCCGAATCGGGCATGGTGTACGTTAAAATGATCGCCAGACCTGTTGTTTCCGTTCTGGAGTTGTGACGATGATTTCCATCAATCGCGATGAACTGCAAAAAGTGGTTGCCAGCGTTGCCGACTGGCCCGCCCATGATCGCATTACGCTGGCCAGAAAGATTCTGGAAACGGTCGAAGAAGCCGATACGCCTACGTCACGGAGACTTCGGGGAGAAGAAGTCATTAAGCTGCTCAGCATTCCTCAGCCCGCTCCAGACGACGACGAGTGCGATCGGATTGTTGAAGAGGGACGTCTGCGAAAGTATGGCCGATGAAAGTGCTGCTGGACCTGAACGTCGTGCTGGACGTCATTCTGAATCGGCAACCGTGGGTCGTCGATTCGCTGGCCGTCTGGAATGCTCAGCAGTCAGGTGAATTCGAAGGGTTCCTCGCCGCAACGGAATTCACGAATCTATTCTACGTGGTCGAGCGAATCGCGGGGAACTCGGCAGCACGAACCGCAGTGGATGTGTGCCTGAATGCATTCATAGTTGTGCCCGTTGATCGCACCGTCCTGCACGCTGCAGAAACATTATCAGGCACCGACTTTGAAGATAATGTCTGCATCGCGTGTGCGGCATCCGTTGGTGCCGACTGGATTGTGACACGAGACACAACCGGTTTTGCCCAAAGCTCGGTTCCCGCAATCGCTCCTGCGGATTTGATGAAACTGCTGGCGAAATAGACTTCTCCTCGATGGACCCCGCTGCCAATGAACGACTATTCCGAAGACACGCTCGTCGAGCAACCGGCCATCGCGTTGTTCGAAGAACTCGGTTACGACACGGCAAATTGCTTCTACGAAAAGGTTGGCCCCAGTAATTCGACACTGGGACGTGAAACGACCGAAGAAGTGATTCTACGTCCAAAGCTGCGAAGTGCTCTGGAAAAACTGAATCCTGATCTGCAAAGCGATGCTCTTGAGCTCGCGATTGAGGAGTTGTCTCGCGATCGCAGTGCGATGAGTCTGGTGCAGGCGAATCGAGAGGTTTACATGCTGTTGAAAGAGGGCGTGAAGGTCACGTTTCAGAATGACGAAGGCGAAGAAGTCGATGAAACTGTTCGCGTGATCGACTGGAATGATCCAGCGAACAATGACTTTTTTCTGGCGTCACAGTTCTGGGTGTCGGGCAGTGTTTACAAGCGGCGGGCGGATCTGATTGGCTTTGTCAACGGCTTGCCTTTGCTGTTCATCGAACTCAAAAAGAGCCACGGCAAGATCGAACACGCTTACAAGCACAATCTGAAGGACTACAAAAAAACAGTTCCGCAATTGTTCTGGTACAACGCTCTGATCATCCTGTCCAACGGTTCACAAGCCAAAGTTGGCAGCATGACTGCCGGATGGGAACATTTTGCTGACTGGAAACGTATCAACTCGGAAGGCGAACAAGGAGTCATTTCGCTGGAGACTCTGATCCGGGGAGTCTGCGAAAAGAGTCGCCTGCTCGATCTGGTGGAAAACTTTACGCTGTTTGAAGAGTCCAAAGGTGGCTTGGTCAAAGTCACAGGAAAGAACCATCAGTATCTGGGCGTGAATAACGCAATGGAAGCTTTGGAACAGGTAAAACAGAATCAGGGACGACTGGGTGTCTTCTGGCATACTCAGGGAAGCGGCAAGAGCTTTTCAATGGCCTTCTTCTCTCAGAAAGTGCTGCGGACGATGACTGGAAACTGGACGTTTCTGGTGCTGACGGATCGTAACGATCTCGACAAACAGATCTACAAGACTTTCGCTAACACGAGCGTTGTCACTGAGGACTGCCAAGCTGAAAGCTGTGAACACCTGAAGCAACTGCTGACTGAAGATCATCGGTTTATCTTCACATTGATTCAGAAGTTTGGCGTCAAGCCGGGTGAGAAGTTTCCAGTGCTGTCTTACCGCAGTGACATCATCATCATGACGGATGAAGCTCATCGCAGTCAGTACGACACGTTCGCTCTGAATTTGAGGAATGCTCTGCCGAATGCTCTGTTCATCGGCTTCACGGGCACACCGTTGATGGCTGGCGAAGAGAAAACCAAGGAAGTGTTTGGCGATTACGTCAGCATCTACAACTTCCGTCAGTCGATCGAAGACGGGGCGACGGTTCCGCTGTTCTACGAAAATCGTATTCCTGAGCTGCAGCTTGCGAACGACACCTTCAAAGATGAACTGGATGCATTGATCAATGCCGCAGAACTGGACCCGGAACAGGAAAAGAAACTGGAGCGTGAGTTTGCTCGTGAGTACCACCTGATCACTCGCGACGACCGCATGGAGAAAGTCGCTGAGGACATTGTGGCTCATTTCATGGGCCGCAAGCAGAGTGATGCTGGTTCGGCTGGGAAGGGAATGGTGATCTGCATCGACAAAGTGACGACGGTCCGAATGTACGACAAGGTGCAGAAGTACTGGAAAGCGTATCTCGGCGGATTGAAGGCTCAGTTGGCGGCAATGCCCAAGCTCGCATCGTCTGGTGCTGCAATTCTCGGTGGGACAGAAAGCGTCTTGCTGGCAGCCGAAAGCGTTGCAGATTTCAGTGCTGGCCAACGTCAGGAGTTGCAAAGCCAGATCGACTTCATGGAAAGCACGGATATGGCTGTGATCGTCTCACAGCAGCAGAACGAAGTGGAGCTATTTGAAGACAAAGGATTGGATATTGCAAAGCATCGGACTCGCATGGTCAAGGAAGACATGGAAACGAAGTTCAAAGACGCCAACGATCCTTTTCGACTGGTCTTTGTGTGTTCGATGTGGCTGACAGGATTCGATGCTCCGTCGGTGTCAACGATTTATCTCGACAAGCCGATGAAGAACCACACGCTCATGCAGACGATCGCTCGGGCGAATCGCGTGTTCAAGGAAAAGAACAACGGCCTGATCGTCGATTACGTGGGCGTCTTTCGAGATCTGCAAAAGGCGTTGGCAATCTATGGTTCTGGGTCCGGCAATGGCGTTGATGACGGCGAATGCCCAATTCAGAAGAAGGAAGAACTGATTGAGGAGCTGAAACTCGCGATTGCTGAAGCGTTGGCTTTCTCCACGGACAGAGGCGTGGATGTCGATGCGATCCTGAATGCGTCCGGGTTTCAGAGGATCGCCTATCTTGATGACGCCGCAGCCAGCCTTGTTGAAAAACAAGTGATCAATGCAATTGATGATGCCGTTGAGCAGATGATCGTCAATGATGAGATGAAGAAGAAGTTTGTGTTCCTGGCCAATCAGGTCGTGCGACTCTACAAGGCGATTCTGCCCGACCCATCCGCAAACGAATTCGCCCCAATCAAGATGTGTCTGGCAGTCCTCGCAGAAAAAATTCGCACCTTCACCGAAGAAGTGACAATCGATGACATCATAAATCAGGTGAACGAGTTGCTGGATGAATCCATTGCCACCAAGGGCTATGTGATCCACGCGACAGAGAAAACGTCACTGATTGATTTGAGTCAGATCGATTTCGATGCGTTGAGAGAGCATTTTCAGAAGGGCAAAAAACGCACTGAAGCCGAAAAATTCCGAAAGGCCATCGGCGACAAGCTGCTGAACATGGTGAATCTCAACAAGACTCGTACTGATCTCATGGAGAGATTCAAAACGCTGATCGAAGAATACAACAAAGGCATGGACGTCGAAGCCTTCTTCGCCAAACTGACAGATTTCGTCAAAGACCTGAGTGCCGAAGAACAGCGGGGCGTTGTTGAACAGTTGTCTGAAGAAGAACTGGCTCTGTTTGACATCCTGACCAAGCCCGAAATTGACATGACCAAGGCGGAAAAAGCAGAGGTCAAAAAAGTGGCTCGAGCTCTGTTGCAGACCCTGAAAGAAGCAAAGCTTGTTCTCGACTGGCGTAAACGCCAAAAAACGCGGGCTGATGTTTACACCACCGTCAAAACGATTCTCGATGCGTTGCCTCGGGTTTATTTGCCAGAAATCTATCAGCAAAAGTGCGACACTGTGTATCAGCATGTCTACGACAGTTACCCGGGTGAAGGTCAAAGCATCTACTGCTGAAGAAGGATTCACCGGTTTCGCTATTTTGACGTTGGTCAATGCGAACTCCGACTGAGCCTTCCCAGATGTGTTTTTTGTTGTTTTGGTTTTCCATAAAATCCTCCATGAGATGTTGAAGCCTGATTTTCTCACGGATCTGGGTCTTACTCAAATTTTTCTGACTTGCGATTGCTTCTGCTTTCGCCGGAGCCGTTTGTTGGTTGGGGTTCACGGGGCCACCCCGACCAATGAGTGGTGGAGAAGAAAGCAGAAACCTTGCCGCCATGCCAAGCAACGCCGCCTGGAGATCGGCAAGTGGCTAGAGCCCGCGCATATGTGGATGAACTTGCCAGTCAGCAGGGAGTCACACCTATTCGCAGCGTCTCCGATCTGCGTTTTGATTTCCCCATTGCTGACACACAATCACAAGGATTATGAGTCACTCGAATCATTGAAATTGATTTCAGCAGGAAAGACAGAAAGCTGATGAGCGATAGTAACGATCAATGCCCGAGTATGTCATAACATACTGAGGTTTTGGCCATTCGATCTTCGCTGCGAGATTCTGACCGAGGCCAACGAGGACGTCGCGTCAGTCAAGTCATCAATATTGCACTTTAGGCGAGGAATTCATCGTCGTTGGCAATTGATGTTTTCAGAAATACCGAGGCTAAAGTGCAGTATGTCTCGAACGCTCCTACCCCAGATTCCTCACGGGACTTCCGTCGCTGAGCCGATGACGCAGGCCTTGATTATTCGAGACGTATTCCTGAGTGTGATCCACACCCAGATGATACAGAATCGTGGCCGACAGGTCGGCCGGTGAGACCGGGCTGTCGGTCACAAACCCTGCGTGTCGATCTGTGCTGCCATAAACCTGTCCGCCGCGCACCCCACCGCCGGCCAGCAATGCGGTGAATGCATGAGGCCAGTGGTCGCGACCGGATTTTTTTGTGTTTGAGCTTTGAGTGAACTGACCGAGTTTCGGCGTTCGACCAAACTCACCGACGGCCACGACCAGCGTTGTCTCCAACAAGCCATGATCATCAAGATCCTGCAGGAAAGCAGGAAACGCCTGGTCGAACATCGGGCAAAGCAGCGTCTTGAGTTTGTTGAAGTTGTCCTCGTGCGTGTCCCAGCAGGTATTTGTTCCTGAAATCTTTGTTTCATCTTCCCAGTTGACAGTCACGAGTGAAACTCCCGCCTCAATCAGCCGCCGCGCCATGAGCAGACTTTGTCCGACCGATGTGCGACCGTATACATCACGCAGCGTAGTCGTCTCACGCTCCAGGTCCAGAATTTCGCCAGCCTTGTGTTGCAACAGAGAGAACGCTCGATCGCGATGCCGATCCATGTCATTCACCAGCTTTTTTGAATACGACAGTTGCGGATTGCCCAATTGAAGCTGGTCAGACAACCGGCGCCGGTTCTCAATCCGCGCGAGCGAGACGGTATCATTCGATGCAAGTCCATCGACCTGAAACTCACCATCGACGGACCCTTGAATCAGCATTGCATCGTGACGTTCTCCCATTCGTCCACCTGTCTGACCGGCAATCCGAGCGCCCTGACCCGGAAACTGCAGATACCATGGCAACACGACAGACGGCGGCAATCCGGTCAGCGAACTGCCATAACGCATTGTTATAGCGCTCAGCGATGGCCAGTCCTCCGGAGTCGCTTGATCTGTGATCGGAGCCGAATGATAAGGACGACCACTGAAGACTTCACTACAGGCCGGTCCGTGGACGTTCATCCTGTGCTGCATCGAACGCAGCAGACACACCATGTCCATCTGTTGCGCCAGCTTAGGCAGATGTTCACAGATCTGAATACCGGGGACTTTGGTGGCGACCGGCTGAAAATCACCACGAATCTCCGTCGAGGCATTCGGCTTCATGTCCCAGAGATCAATCTGACTCGGCCCGCCAAACAAAAACAAAAACACGCAGGAGTTCTGTCATCGCTTCGCTGTGCTGGCATCATTTACTGGTTCCGCACGCAGTTGCGACAGATCTGCCGACGTCAATCCTAGCGCACTCAATCCACCGATTTGCAATACATCGCGTCGATGAAAGGCCCGCTGCTTTCGTTGGCTGCCGTTCGATAAATCAAGCATTTCACAAGTCCCGGAGAACAGTTTCCGATGCCATCAACCGCGATGGTGCCACTACTGCGAATTTGTCTCGAACAAATCCTTCACGCCGGGCTTTCCAAGCGTCACTAACGCCCAGATACCGAAAGGAATCCCAAGGACACAACAAGGACCAAGCAACGGAATTACGGACACAAATGCCGCCGCACGCGCCGTACCATAATTTTTCAGATTCTTCATTTGAATGGCACCGTATACAACGAAAGATGAAGCCAACACAAGCACTACGCCCCACAACAACCGAACCGTAATCTGCGTGTGTTTTGAAATCGGGCTTTGATTCATCTCCTCCAATCTATCCACGGCACCAGACACAATCAGCCCGATGTCCACAACCAGTCCAATAGAGCCAAAGATGATGGCGACTAAGGAAACAATGATCAATGCAATTGCCGACCGCCGAACTTCAGGATAAGAGTCCTGGATTCGCGTTGGTTGAACAGGAGATTGGTAGGGATTCGACATAGATTCTCATCGATCAGGCAGGGATCATAAAGATTGGTGGCAACTCTCACGGAATGTTATCGCTATATTTGGACGTTTCCTCACCCTCCGACGGGAGTAGAGCCGGTTGGAGATTGAGTGCCTACCAGAACGTGCTTCATCGAACACATGCTTTGAAATGCATTCGCAGCTCTCTTCGTCAAACCAGTTCTGCAATCGGATGCCCGGTTTCTACCAGCGGTACGGGACGACCTGAAGGATTGATCCAGTGTGAACCGGGATCGATGCCGAGATGAGAAAATACGGTGGCTGCGAGATCGCCGGGGCTCAGAGGTCGCTCATGGATCGAACCGCCTCGCCGATCGGTCGCACCGATCACCTGACCGCCCTTAATTCCTCCGCCTGCGATTAAAAACGACATCACGCCCGGCCAATGATCGCGGCCAGCGGTTTTCGTCATGACCGGGCTGCGGCCAAATTCACCGATCACGACCACGAGCGTCGTCTCCAGCAGGCCGCGCTGTTCAAGATCGTCAACCAATGCCGTGAGGCCACGATCCAGAACTGGCAGCATCGGAGTCAAACCCTTGACGATACCGCCCCATTGAACTTCGTCGCCGTGATGATCCCAGTGGCCCCATGCGTCGCTCATCGTGATAAACGTCACACCTGCGTCCACCAGTCGGCGGGCCAGCAAAGCCTTGTCGCCGAATGAATCACGACCATAACGGTTGCGAACGGCTTCCGGTTCGTCACTCAAATCGAACGCCTTCTGCGCCGCGCCACCGAGTACAAGATTGAACGCTTCCTGCGTGTAACGGTCCTGCTGCTGAAATCCAACCGATGAATCAACGCGCCGGCGAAACATATCCAGCTCGCGTCGCAGTTGATCACGATCCTGCAGACGCGGCACTTCCACTCCTTTCGGCAGTGAAAACTTTCCGTCCACACGCATCCCGTCCAGCGGTGCATATTGTTGCCCGAGATCACCGGCGCCATAGACGTCGGCCACCATGCTGTTCGCCAATGCGACAAAAGGCGGCATCCCTGGATGGTTGGCTCCTCGAAGCTTCGCAGCCACTGAACCCATCGACGGATAACCTCCTCCCTGCCGTCCGATTTCTGTGCGCTGCGCCTTGGGATTGGCGGCCTGAAATGTGATTGGCGTGTGGTTACTGGCCGTTGCGTCCATGGACCGAATGATGGCAAACTTGTCCATCATCGCCGCCTGTAACGGCATGTGTTCGCAAATTTGAATTCCCGGAACGCTGGTTGAAACCGGCTTGAACGGGCCGCGAATCTCCGTAGGCATGTCGGGCTTCATGTCCCACATATCGATCTGGCTGGGACCACCGGAAAGCCAGATCTGAATCACCGACGTCGCTCGTTTACTGGTTTGCTCCTGTCCGCTTTCAGCACGTGACTGAAGCAGTGTCGGCAATGAAAGCCCGGCAACACCAGCCAGACCGGCCCGCAACATCCAGCCACGCCGACCAATGCGGATGAGCGAATCGCTGTCCGGACCAAACAATCGTCCAAGCCCGGCGGACTGATGCCTCAGAATGTGATGCTCTCGACGATCCACGGTGAGCTCACTGGATTTCCCGGCACTGCCAGCTGTGACGCGATTCATCCTGGGCCTCCGTAAACTTCAAAGCAAACGTTAAGCGTCCGTCCCCGGGTGTAACAGGAGTCAGGATCAACATCAAGCAGAAAACGTGAATCCATTGCAATCTCCCAGTTGGCTCGAACTCGTGCTTCTAATGTTTCTTTCCCGATCGATTATTCAAAGCAGGCTGATCGAAGACAGTCGGGGTAATAACTGTGAGCGTGTCGTTGACAGTTGTAGCCGAAGAATCCCCTGTCACGCTGGATGAGTGTCTTCAGAACATCCTGAACAGTCGGTTACTGTCCTCAATTCGTGAATCTTGTACAAATCCGGAACAAAGGCCAGACAACCGCGAACCAACAACACTCTCTTCGAACGTTTCTTATGACGTGTGTCCAACGGTGAAATCTGTCATTTATGGTCGTTTGAGCCGCGGATTGAAAGTATCGCAGGCAATCGTCACTCAGACAGTGAGGGCGACGCTGGCAATCACGGTATCTCTTGTCACTGAGTCAAACTATGTCTTTTCCCAGGATTCCGGCATGGCTGGAACTCCCGCTCCTCAAGCGTGAGCTGATCGAGAACTCCCACAAGAAGCGAACGTATGTCCTTCGCATTCTGGTCGCGTTGATCTTCATGCTGGTCATGTTGCTTTTCTACAGCGAACAGATTGCACGACACACGAGTGTCTTGCAGATCATGGGCCAGGGCCGCGAACTGGCT
The DNA here is from genome assembly GCA_037719765.1 of Planctomycetaceae bacterium. Taxonomy (GTDB): domain Bacteria; phylum Planctomycetota; class Planctomycetia; order Planctomycetales; family Planctomycetaceae; genus SXXK01. Next base: position 3,012 of record JBBJME010000148.1, on the reverse strand, counting down.
GCGATTCTGCTCGTCTGCAATCTGGTGGCAATTTATGTCCTGCTCCCGGCGATGGCGTGTTCGGCCATCTCAGCGGAACGGGAGAGGCAAACGCTGTCTCTGATTCTGATCACACGGATCACGCCTGGTGGTCTTATCGCAGAGAAATTTCTTTCACGACTTGTCCCGATGATCGCTCTGATGCTGATCACCCTTCCCATGTTGAGCATCGCTTACATGCTGGGTGGCCTGAGACTGGAATCAGTGTTTGCTGCATTATTGGGTTTATTCACCGCCGCGGTCCAGGTCAACAGCGCGGCGATCATGTGTTCTGCGTTATTTCGCACAGCTGTGGAAGCCTTTTGGGCGACTTATCTGCTGTTTGCCATCATGGGACTCGGGCCGCTGATACTCAATGAGTTGGGAGTGATACCGAATTTGAATTGGTTCCCGATGTTTGGCAACGATGTGATTGCGGCGACGTTTGTGCTGTTCCTCGGGATGTCCGTGGGAGCTATCGAAGGATTCGCCAGCATCAGCGACGTGTGTTTCAGTTCCCTTCCGCCGCTCACAGTGGCTGCAGCCATGCTGGTGATCAGCCGCTTTGCGATCGCACATGGCCAGCAGGATGCACCGCTGAGTTTTCAGACGTTCGCGAAGTTGGGGCGTCGATTGGCATCATTCGTGTTTCGAGTCGTCACCTTCCCTGTGCGACGGCTGTTTCAGCTGATTTCCGGAACGGCACATTCGGACCGCAGGACTTTTTCAGAAGACGTACGATCGCCTCGTCCGTTTCCTGCGCTGCTACCGGTCGCCTGGCGGGAACAACAGATCTCAGCCCTTTCGGGCTGGCGGTTACATGCCCTGCTGCTCTGCACAGTGATGGTGCTCGAATGGGGTTGGCTGACTGTCGAGAACGAATACAACCATGACGAAATTTGTGTGATCGTTGATACGGGCCTGTATATTGTCAGTCTGCTGATGGTGATCGGCGTCACGTGCCGCACATTTGCATCGGAAAGAGAACGCCAGACGCTGGACCTGCTCCTGACAACTCCTCTGACAAACCGTGAGTTGCTGAATGAAAAGCTCTCTGCGGCCAATCGGACGGCTCTGTTTCTGCTGGTGCCGATCCTTTTTACAGCCATTACGCACCTGATGTTTGGGAAGATGAGGGGATTCGATTCCTACGCTTCCTCAAACAGTTATTATCCAATCCGCGACGTGTCGATGTTCGAACCGGACTGGTGGCACGGTGCTTTGCGATACCTGTTCGGCCTGTTCACGCACGCCATCCTTTACATGACACTTGTCAAGTGGACAGCCGTGTTTTTCAGCCTGAGTTTCAACTCGCAAATGAAGGCCATGCTGGGCACAATTCTGAGCATTCTTGGACTATGTATTATTCCCGTAATGCTCTTCGTGATTCCGCTCCTCCTGCTGGGAACAGACCCTGACCGAGCGGACCTGCCGATTTGGTGCTTCACATCGCCCGCCATCATTCCTGCATTCAATGAGATCAGCGATTTTTACGCCATGTTTCGAAGCGTTTGGTGGCCTCGTTCCGAATACTTCACGCTGCTCGTTAATCTTGCAATCTACGGGACACTGACACTGATCGTCCGGAGCTTCGTTATTTGGAGACTGCCTGCTCTGTTGAATCGACGGGATGCGGGATCACAGCGACAGCAAACAACGGACCACATCAGTTCAGCCAACGCAAATTAACCATACAATCGAATTCGTCGGCAGAGTTTGACGGAGTACCCGACTCGGCAGAGTCCACGATAACATCCGGGGCGAACGACTGAATCTGCGGGCAACTGATCCCGCAGTCCCGTTTATGCGCTATCTTTCAGAGGACTTTGATTTACTGACTCTGGACGGATTTGATTTGTCATGGCAAAGGGCTCTGGAACAGGCAGAAAGAAAGCATCGAAAGCTGCAGCGTTACCACCATCGGCACCGCCGGTCGCAAAGCCGCGGGTGACGTCGTGGTTCTTTCGTCCGCGGCAATTGATGATCTCGGCGGCAGTGGCGATGACGATGATCATGATTCCGGTCCTTGCACGCAGGTTGCCGAAGCTGCATGATCGCCCGGAGTATCGCATCGGGGCAGAACAGGTTTCAATCTCAACACCGCCAAACTGGATTCCACCGGATCTGGCTCAGCAGGTGTTTGTTCGCGCTGGTCTGGAGGAAAGCCAATCGCTGCTTGATGCAACACTGAGTGAACGGGTTGCGGCGGCGTTTCACACACACCCGTGGGTTCAGGAAGTCCGCAGCGTACGCAAGACATACCCAGCCAGAATTCATGTGGATGTCGTGTATCGCGAACCTGTGGCGATGGTGAAAGGTGTTGATGGTTATTATCCCATCGATCGACATGGTATCCTGCTGCCTGCGCGAGATTTCTCCGACGCGGACATCGAGAGATACCCGGTGATTGAACGTGTCGCGAGTGTGCCGATGGGCAAGCTCGGTGAATCCTGGGGCGACCCTGCTGTCAGCGGCGCGGCGGAACTTGCCGCCACGCTGAATGCAAAACGCGACGGCAAAGATTCATGGTGGAGCGAACTGGAATTGACGGCCATTCTGATGCCGCGTCGAGTCGCATTGATCGAAGACGCTGACGAACTGGAGTATGAGCTGCGCACCAAAGGCGGTTCAGAAATCCTGTGGGGGCGAGGTCCGAATTCTCGACATCCCGGCGAACTTGCCGTCGCTCAGAAACTACAACGACTGAGCGAATACCAGCGTGACTACGGCGGCTTCGACGATGCTCACGGACCTTACCAGATCGACATCCGTCCCTGGCAGGGCATCGACCGAGGAATCCTCGCACGGGAAGTCCGAGAGACGACGATGCGCTAAACAGGGGCCGTTCCCATTGGCCTGAAATTAAGGCGAGCCGGGATGTGATGTAAATCCCCTGACTTGTTGAGATTGCTGGAAGAATTCGGGGACTTACGTACCCGGCTCGTGCGCCTGTGAAGGCGATTGAACAGTTGGGTGAAAGTCCCGACCGGGGAA
>JBBJME010000147.1:0-17954 GCA_037719765.1 Planctomycetaceae bacterium | reverse complement strand
CCCCTTTTGTTTCTGCAGCCGCTGTTTCGAAACGTCCAGTTCCAGCAACTGCACAAGTTCGCCGGTGACATCGTGCATGATCGCCTGTGCGAGTTCATCTTCGCGAAACAGTTTGATATATCGCTCAATCGTGCGACGGCACAGGCTTTGGTTTTCCGGCTGCAGATTCAGTGCATATTGCGCATCGATGTTGAACATGTACGCATCAGCGGCTTCCTCGTGAGTCCAGTTACGGAACTCCATGATGGACAGCAGGCCAGCCATCGAATAGAGTTCTTTGGTGGGCCGCCCCATCTGAGGATCGAAGTGTTCGGCCAGCTTGCCTGCGGGCATCAACTTCAGAATGGCCTGCCGAAAGACATGCTGCCAGCCACTGGTCAGTCGCCGGTAAGCAACTGGCGAAAGGAGGTCAGCGAAGACATCAAACAGTTCACTTTGTCGAGGATCTTCCAGATACCGCACCGCGTCGCTCCTTCCGTAAAAGCAAACTAACGATAGCGCCGGCCAACAGCTCACGCCAGGTCAACACACCGCATTTTGCCAATTTTACCAAGGACTTTTGTCGCACGTGTCCCTCGTAGCAGCGAAAAACAAAGGCTTCCCCGGCAAGTTGGCATGCGCCTTCTTGCCGGGGAGCCTTGCAACCATGTTGTTGTTCACGATGTCGCCCTGGCATCCATTACCAATAGCGCCGCTCCGTCCGAAGGTACTGCAGGAAGAAACGGAGCCATTGCCGACCGTGATCAGCCATCCAGTACCGAATCGGGCCGAGCTCAGTGGTTTCGACGGCACGGGTTCCATCGTACTGCGTCCCGTCCCTGGTACTGAATGTGATCCGCAACGAACTCGTGTCGTCGTGGATCACGGAGCGGTTCCTGGAAACCCGGTTCTGGACGGTGACGATCGCGTCGCGGATGCCGTCTCCATTGATGTCCGTGAACCGGATCGACAGAACCCTTCCGCCCGTCGCATCTCGAGCATCGCCGATGAAGAGCGTGTTGCTGTCGATGGTTCGAACGTCCAGAGTTGTCGTGCCACGGATCGAGACTTGGAAGTTGCCTCCACTCGACGACAACACGTTTACCGGGTAGACGCCCTGATGGACCCCGGTCGTGGCGGTCATCACCGCCGTTTCGATCGGCGGTGCCCTGAAATCGAGCTGAACGATTCGCGTCTCGTTGCCGAAGTTGACGGCCACGAACAACTCGTTTCCTCCAGCCAACCCTCCACTTCGATAGTGTCGATCGTCGACTCCAGTTCGTCGGAGAGGTCGTTCCGAAGTCCGCCGGTGCCGTTGTAGAGCGCACCGCCGTTGATTCCGTTCACTGCCGGGGAAAGCTGACCTTCGACCGATTCCATGTCGGCAAACGTATCTCCCGGATCCGTCCGGTAGAGCATTTGGCCAGACTCGATGTTCCAGACGGGGACCCGGGTTTCGAAGGAATCGGTCACATACTCCGCGGCAGCGTAGTATGTGTTTCCGACTTTGACCACGCCGAGGAAGGTCGCTGGGAACTCCAGCATGTCAGCAGGCCTCTGCCAGCCCGAGGTGTTGAACCGTTCATAGGTCGTCGACCCGACCGCAGTCTGAGCGAGGATGCCAGGCCCAGCGAGATACTTACCATCCGAGGTCGCGCCTAGAATCTGGACCATCCCCTCTGTGCCAGGAACGTTCCTGAGCGGCGCGGAGAGAGTTCCGACGGCTGGAGAAAGATCGAGCCGTCCACCGACGATTCCGTCGCCGGAGGCAGCAATCAGTTCGCCAGACTGAGTGTCGAACTGGGCGGCAGATGTCGGCGATCTTGGATTGAACCAGAATGTCGGTGAACCGTTCAGGTTCGCATTCGCACTCGACCCGAGATAGACGATTCGACCGTCGTCGAGCTTCATCACTCCCAGAACGCTGCTCATCGCGTTCCCGCCCGTCCCTCCGTTCTGCGCCACGTGCTGTGACCAGAACGTTTCCGGATCGGACAGCAGGCCCGTGCTGAGATTCCACAGCTGGCGATGGCCGACGTTGCCCTCGTTGCCGACGGCGTGCACGACGCCGTTGGCGTAAGCGATGCCGCGAACGTCGTCCGTCTGCACCACTGCCGACACCGCGAGAGTTTCTCCGATGTCGACGTTGCCTACCTGCGCGCAGACCCGGCGGGGCTCGAGCAGTTCTCCTCCGGCGATGCAGATCATGGCCGGAGCGTAGTACGAGCCGTAGCCGTGGCGGCTTCGCCGACAACGCGAAGGCTTCCCGAAAACCGAGGTGAGGATGTTCTTGAACATGATGCGTTCCCCTGGAATGAAGGACGAAAGGTGTACGGTGTGAAAGGTTTTTCTTGGTGCGCGTGCTCACGGTGAGCAGCGCCAAACCTTTTCGCTGCTACATGCAGTGCCTCACGCGGTTCTCCGATTGAGGTTGTGCCGGTCAGGCACTGCAGTAACTGCACAGGTCTACCCAATACGAGCGAAGCTCGTGTCGAAGTGGTTTGCCAAGGTGACTGGTACCTTGGTTTGCCCCGGTACTCTTCGCGACCGGAATTTTGATCGTCGTTTTTTCGAGACACCCGATACACCTGTCGTTTTTCCAATAGCTTTGCAGGCTTTCTTGCAGCACCATGATCCGCTACTATTGAGACTTCTCTCTGCTTATACCGAAAACAACCATGATAACGCCACTGGTCGCAAGTGCCAGCGAAATCTTCGCCGCCACCCGCCAGTTGGAGACGCCATTTGTGCGCGTCGACTTACATGCGCTCACTCGAAATGTTGCAGCCCTCCGCGCAGCACTTCCGTCCGTGGAAGTTTGGTACGCCCTCAAATGCAACCCACACCCGCAGATCGCAACGACGCTTGCCGATCTCGGAGTCGGATTTGAGGTGGCTTCGCCTCAGGAGCTGCGATTACTTCTGTCGCTCGGTATCCCTCCTGACAGAATAATTTGCCTCCATACGATTAAGGCTCATAAATTCGTACGGCAACTTCACGACGCTGGCGTTCGCGTGATGGCCGTCGATTGCCAGGACGAAATCGAAAAGATTGCCAGTCTCGCGCCCGATAGCCGGGTCGTCATTCGATTGGAAGTGGCGAGCCACGGCAGCCGTGTTCCACTGGGTGGAAAGTTCGGTTGTTCCCCTGACGAAGCCGTCGCGCTGAACCAATACGCCGCGAGAGTGGGACTTCGGCTCGCGGGCGTGACGCTGCATGTCGGTTCGCAATGCGAATCATTGCCAACTTGGGTGCAGGCTCTGGAAACGTGCCGCGCCGTGTGCGAGCGGCTTTGTCTCGACGGCCGTCCGGCCGAAATTATTAGCCTGGGGGGCGGGCTGCCGGTTCCTTATACTGCCAGCGTGCCTGACCTGCCATCGATCTGTGAGGTCATTCGGTCGGCGAACCCGCATCGGTTTGGAACCGCTGACTGCCGGGTAACGATCGAGCCAGGCCGCGCGATCGCGGCGACGGCAGGGACGCTGATCGTCTCGGTAGTGGCAACGGCCCAAAGAGGCGGTATTCGCTGGGTGTATCTCGACGCCGGCACGCATCACGGACTCTTCGAATGGCTACCCGCAGCCGGAGGCCTGACGATGCCGATTATCGCCGAGCCGCAGGATCGACCCCTTCAGCCGTGCCGACTTGCCGGACCGACTTGCGACAGTATCGATGTGCTGCCTGGAATCTTTGAGTTGCCGGAGCTTAGGGCTGGCGACCGACTGGCATTTTGCTACGCTGGGGCCTACTCCACGGCGACCGCTTCCAGGTTCAATGGTTTTGAGCCGCCCGCAATTGTCATCGCCGGGACCGAAGGAGCGACGGATGCGTGATCCGGCGGAATCCGACGAATATGCCGACTTCTTCGACCCGCACGAGTACTTGCGCCAGTACTACTCGCTGCCGCAACTCGCGCAGGATGACGCGCGCCTTTTCCAGTCGTTGACTGCGTGGCTGAAGCAACAGGACCGGATGTTCGCCACTGCTCTCGACCTGGGCTGCGGTCCTACGATCCATAACACTTTTGCAATCGCCCCCTATGTACAACACCTCGACCTGGCCGATTACCTTCCGGCAAACCTGGCTGAAATACGCCACTGGCTGGACGATGCGCCCGACGCGCATAACTGGGATCCGCTTTTCCGAGGAGTTCTGCAGTGCCAGGGTGTCGATGCAAACCAGCTCCCTGCCCGCAAGGCCCTGTTCCGCGCACGGATTGGCAAACTTCGCCATTGTGATCTACACTGGGGGGAGCCACTCGGCGAGCCGATGCAATATGATTTGGTGACTTCATTTTTCTGTGTCGAGTGTGTCGCCGACTCCACAGAGCAATGGCAATCCTTCATGAGCCGATTACTAGGCCTGGTACGGCCCGGGGGCGCGATCTTCCTGGCAGCTGTACGCAATGCTGAACGATACCGGGTACTCGGGAGATGGTTCCGGACGGTTCCCATTAACGAGTACGATCTGAAACAGATTATGATCGAGCACGGCTTTTCTCCACCGCTGATACATGCTCAGGCAGTGCCCGCTCCTGATTGGGCGGATGACGGATTCGACCACATTTGCCTGGTCAGCGCCACCAGGCACTGATGGCCACCTTGAGTGAATTACGATGAATGCTGTTTGCGCCTATAACGAGTGGGATCCGCTGGAAGAAGTCATCGTCGGCCGAGCAACGAACGCTCGAATTGCCCAGCCCGACCGAGGGCTCTTTGCGGTCGAGTACCGCGATTATGGAACGGTCGAGCGAATCCCATTCGGGCCATACCCTGAGCAAGTGATCGCGGAAACCGAGGAGGACCTGGAGTTACTTGTCGAGATGTTCGTGCGGCTTGGTGTGGTAGTCCGCCGCCCGGACGTTTTCGGTCATGGGCAGCGATTCAGCTCGCCCGACTGGGAGACCGATGGCCAATACAACTATTGCCCCCGCGACCTATTCCTGACGATCGGAAATTGGCTGATCGAAGCCCCGATGACGCTTCGGTGCCGCCAATGCGAGACGCTTTCTTTCAAAACAATTCTTCTGGACTACATGCGGCGCGGTGCGCGCTGGGTGGCCGCCCCGCGCCCCCGACTGGACGATGACGCTTACTGCCTGGATGGCACTCACCCGTTGGCCTTGACCGAAATTGAGCCGATTTTCGATGCGGCGAACGTGTTGCGTCTGGGGCGAGACGTGCTCTATCTCGTTTCGGACTCCGGCAACCGAGTGGGGGCTCACTGGCTGCAGTCGATCCTGGGGCCGGAATATCGAGTGCGCATCTACAATGGGTGCGATCTGCGTAATGCGCACTGAATTGTCAGGAAACTGGCATTCAAAAAAGGAGGCGTCTTCCCGAGAATGTTGGTTCTGACACTTACATTTTCTTTAGAAGGACGCCTCCCATGGATGGTCAGGTTACAGCAAGGACGTTGGTTTGTGCAATTCCGAAGGCTGTCATTGTCAGTTGGGTGAACAAGAGACTTGAGGAAATGGGCAAAGTCCTGATCAAGACCATTGGGAAGTTTGTGAACGCGGAAGTTGCCCCGACCAAGGAGCATGAGTTTGAATGCCATGTCGAAGCACACGTCCGTGAACTCGCGCGTTCGTTGACCGAATGGAGCTTCAATTCGCTGGAACCAAAAAAAGTGGAAGCCATGCCAACGCGGATTGAGCATCTTGGGGACACTTACCGCAAGCTCAACAATAAGACGCCGCATTCGAAAATCCTCACGCGGTTTGGCAACATCACTTTGACCCGAGCCATGTATCGTCGAGGCAGTCGAGGCAAGACGATCTCGCCGCTGGAAAAAATTCTGGGCATCGAGTGTGGTGCGACTCCCGGCGCGCAGGATCTTATCGGTCGGCAAGTCGCCGCAGCGGGATCGTCGCAGGGGCGAAGCATCGAAGTCATTGCAGAACGCACGGGCGCTAAAATCGGCGCGAAAAAGCTCCGCAATCTTTCGTCGCATCTGGCAGACATCATGGAGCCGCATCGCGAACACTGCCAGGTTCAACAGCTCGCCGAATGGATTGATCAGGCGGTAAAAGACGGGGAAAAAGCTACTTTGTCCATCAGTCGTGACGGAGTCAGTCTCCGGATCGCGCCCTTTGGAAATTTTGAAATGGCGTCCGTCGCCACGCTCAGTGTCTACGCCGACGGCGAGCGAATAGGCACTGTTTATCTGGCCGCAGCTCCGGAAGAAAATCAGGCATCGCTGAGTGAAACGTTCACGTCGCTGCTAAAGGCGATCATTCAAAGTCGCGGGTCCAAACTGAGTCGCATCGTGTACGTCAGCGACGCAGGAAAAATCGAAACGGCGTATTGGAAGAATGTGCTGCGGTGTTTGTTTGTGGATGGTACACGCATCAAGATCCACCGCGTCGTCGATTACTACCATGCCAGCCTGCGACTGACCACGATTGCCGATTCGCTGCTGCTGACGGCGGCTCAACGTAAGCAGTGGCTTAGCCGCGTTCGCAAACTTCTGCTGGAACCCGGCGGCTGGGGCCGAGTCATGCGGTCGATCGCCTCCATGAAAGAGATTTACGGACTCGATTCTGCAAAGGAGGACGATTTTGAAACCGCCAAACGCTACCTTCATCGCTACCGACGATTCATGGACTACGCCGAGTACCGCAGCAACGGCAGTCCCATCGGCAGCGGCATCGTGGAATCCGCCTGCAAGCAGATCGTCACCGAACGCCTGAAGCTCTCCGGCATGAGATGGGCTCACGCGGGAGCCGCCCAAATCATGACGCTCCGTTCCATTCTCCTGAGCCAGACATGGGCCGCGACATTTCATAAGTCATTACTAACATCACCCGCTGTCAACAGCCTAATCGCTCAACAAACCCCGTAATTTTACAGTTCAGAGTGCGCATACGGCGGATCGCACCCTCTACAATGGGGTGTACCCCGGATCGCATGTCGACACGACCATCGCCCCGGTGCGGCCGGGCCTCGTCGTCGTCAGCGCGGAACGGGTCGGTCCCCACAACCTTCCGGACTTGTTCCAGGGCTGGGACGTCATTTATTTGAACGACGTGATCGATATCGGCTATACCCGCACCTCATACGCTTCAAAATGGATTGGAATGAATTTCTTAATGGTCCGACCGAATTTGGCCATTGTGGACGGCGTTCAGTTACCTCTGATCCGCGAGCTGGAATCCTGTCATATCGAGGTCATCCCCCTCCGGCTCCGACACGCACGTACGCTCGGGGGTGGGTTTCACTGTGTTACCCTCGATGTCCGGCGAACAGGTAGCCTGGACACCTATTGCCGGCCTTCTCCAGCTAACATCAAAGATCGGTAGGTAGATGGGTACGAACATTCAGCAAAACATTCCCGTCGTGGGCTTCTACTGCCTCCTCCTGGGAAGCGCTGTACTGAGTGGTTGGGGCGACATCATGATCTTTCATTGGGCGAAGGGTGGTAGTTGGCTCCAACTCGCTGGCGGGATCGGCGCTTGGGTCGTTAGTCTGGTTTTGATGGCCTTTGTATTTCGCTATAGCAACCTCCCCTTCGCGGTCACCATCGTGCTATTGGTAATGATTCATGTGTTCGTCGATGTGATTTGGGACGTTGGCGTTCAACGGAATCACTTCAGCTTGTGGCAGTGGACTGGCGTTTTCTTTGCGGCGATCGCGGTGGTGTTGCTTCAGATTGAGAAATGACGCCGATAGATTTAATGATCGAGTGTTGGTTGCGTCTGACCGGCCCTGGTTGGCCTGTGCGATGCTCATCGGCCAACAGTACGCCCCGCAAGCGACAAAGACGGACCAATTGATTCCAGTCCTGATTGTCGCGCACCAACCGTGACAACTCCCAGGTCCCGATCACGCCTACCTTCCCGTCGCCAGTTTCGAGGCGCCCCCTTTTATACTTTTGAACAAATGCGCATTCCAGGGATCAACGAGCTTCGGCTTGACTGGCTCGCATCGTTACGAACCGACACGGTCACCCGTGAAAGTAACTGCGCGACATTCGCACGCACCCGCGAAGGCAGAGTCTTATTGGTTCGGCTTCAGGGCTACCCGACGAACGCCGCCTTGTCGTCAGCCGACAGCCCGCCCCACGGCCGATAGTCCCAGTGATCTCCTCTCCCGGCTGGATGTTCCGCGTGGTGAACGTCACATTCCCGTCGTTAGCGGTGTTCGGGTCGTCCGAGTGGTTGGTGAACCGGTCGTCGTCGGCCGACAATACATACACACGGCCCGTCGGATCGTAGTAGGCGTACCAAAACACCTGCTCGCGGGCCGCTGCCGACAGATCCCGTATCTGCTGCTTCGAGAATATCAAATCGAATCCGGGCCGCAACTCCCAGACTACGGCCCCGTGCGGGATGAAATCGTGGGCTATCAGTCCAATCCCGTGGATGGCGCTGATCCCGGCTCGGGCGTTGACGAAGAGCATTGCAGGGAGTGGCTCACCAGCGACACTCGCCCATAAAGGCTTCTGCCGCCGAAAAATGCAGCAATCCCAACTGGAATTGAGGTCACTCACCTCTTGAAAATTGGGATCTTCAATAGGGTTTTTAAGGGGACATTCTACTTTTGGACTAAAGTACAATTTCTCCTTTTTTAATTCTTCGAAATTGAGTACTCATTGGTTGACGAGGCTCGTTCGTTGTGGGCTCGTCACGACGGAGCGTGACGGCTACGTTGGGGTCGGCTACGTTGGGGGCGGCTTCAGTCATCTCGATACCAGTGCGGACGATGAGGACTGTGCATGAGCATTCGCCGGCTTTGCTTCTGCTCAACCCCGATCGCCACTCACCGCTGTTCATCCAGACCCGCGAAGTCGGAGCCTTCCAAGTTATCCGGCGACGTTATCCGACGACTATGGACCGGTCGCTGAATACTTGAAAAGGTCGTCCATTTGTTCGACAATATCCACATGACGAAATTTCCTGATGCACGAGTGCTCCGTTGAATTGCCGATTGATGTCCAAGCGTCCCATTGTTCATCACTACCAAGACCCCGTCGACTTGATTTGGCTTCGTGCTGCCGCAGACTTGGGGTTGGCGATCCGGCGCTCGGCTGAGGCGTACGCTTCCTACGATGGGAAAGGGACGCTAACGATCTCTGTTGGCGAAGATTTCGATACCGACGACTCCCCGCCCAGATGGTTTTTCATGAAATTTGCCACTGGCTGGTGTCGGGGATCGCCAAGGGCCTGCCCGACTGGGGACTTTCAATACCAGCAAACGCGATTTGGTCTACGAATTCGCCTGCCATCGATTACAGGCGGCACTCTCGGCCCCCTTCGGCTTGCGTGCGTTTATGGCCGTAACCACCAGTTGGCGACCTTATTGGGACGCCCTGCCGGAGGATCCTCTGAAAGACGGTGACGATCCGGCGATCGCGATCGCGCAAACCGGGTTTCAACTGGCTCAGACGCCACTTTTGAGTCGGTGTTGACGCGCAGTCTGTCCGCCACGGCAGTGATTGCTGATGCTGTGCGTGGTGTGGCTCAGCCGACTTCGCTATGGAGGTGACCCGCTCCCGTCACCGCCTGGGCTCGCTGCTGTCTGGCTCTGAGGCATTGCGCTGCGGGTCAGTGCGCTGGGCCGTTTCCGGAAAGTCTGGCTTGCGTTGTCGTCAGCACAAGCCACCGGGCAAAATGCGCTCCTCCGTGAGTTCTGATGAACAGGCGTGCGACCGTTGGGAACAAAAGTTGGCCGCTGAGGACTGTGCTGGTTGCGCGCTTGTTGTCGTCAGGGCTTCGATCTGGTGGCGGTCTCTGCACGCGACCCGTTTACAAGGTTGCACCCGGAACTCGTGCAACTGCATAACGGCGAGCATATCGTTCCGCGCCCCGGCGGCATTTGTGTTGCGTTGGATGGGAATGGCGCGGCGGCGACACCGTATCGTTGTCGCCACTATGCCACCCGTCCGAAGAACTGCGAGGACTTTGAGGTTGCCGGAGACGCCTGCCTGCTTGCCCGCCGTCGCGTCGGGCTCAGTCGTTAGGGAGGTAGCAGTCGCTATGGGGGGGCGATCATGAGGAAAAACAAAGGGGAAATAAAAGCAGACCCTTATTTCACTCCCCAAAAACTGCTGGAACTGTCTCACTCTTGCGGTTGGCCGAGGTTCGATTTGGTCGTTGGAGGATCCCTCTACCGAGGATCAAGCCACGTAACTTTGATTGATTACCACGTCTGTTTCCGTCCCTCGGAGGCGGACACTTTCCCAAGATGCCCCATGATGGCGAGTCGGTGTTCGAGGCAAAGTGATAATTGTTTGAAAGTCATGCAAAGCAAGATATTTGACGTACCGCTCCATGTTTGAACCATCGAGAGAGTGTAGATTCTCAAGCAACAGCATTGTCGGTGTGACACGAGAACTTACTCTTGCACGTGCCACGCAGAGTTCGAGTAGCAGACGGGCATGAGCACTGTCAGATAACTCTGTAAGCCGGACCATCTTTTTTCTCGATGCATCGAATGTAAGTACAAGTCGGCCGGGATTTGGAGCAGTAATCTCAATCAAGCCAAACTCTCCGGCGTTCTGCGTCGTCACTGCAGAAATCAAGTTCTCCGCCAAGTATTGATCGACAGATAATAGTTCCGCGAGTAGCGCCAACTCATCCAGCACTTCGTTGCGTTCTCGGAAACGCTGCGGCAGATGCACGAACGTCATCGGTACGGGATAAAATGGGAGCGGCAAATCGTCATGGAAGAATCGAAATTGGGTGGGTATTGACTGACACATTCGAGCGACATGCTTTTCTGGAGAATAATAGACTAATGAGATGTCAAGTGGTGTGCCGCGGCTATTCGCCCATCTTTCCATTCCAGCAAGTCCACACAAGCCACTTAGCCACTGACAAATTGCCGATTTCCCGCTGCCATTGTTCCCTGAAATGATGGTTACTTTTCCAAACTGCAATCGCTGTTGCGAGGCAAATACGGGGCTAACCGCAAGGACGAGTTCCTGAAACCAGCAGTAAGGAGCGATGATACCTTTCTGCTCGCGACCGATCCTCGCTTCATGAAACGCCTTAAAACTTCTGAGTTTCTCGGGCGGGAACTCGACGCCGCGATTTGTATCCACAAGTTGGGCGTGCCCGGAACACAGCCAAATAGCGTTTTCTGGCGCTCGCAACTGGTCCTCTTCAAGCCCAGCCTGCCCGCGAGGTCCTCCCGCCGAAGCACGGTAGATGTGTGCCGCAACGCCGGTATTTGTAGATTCTCCCCGAGCTTCCGCTGGCCCTATTGTGCTTCTGGCGCAAGTTGGGAAGAGCACCGAAAGGCCGCTCGTTCAGCAACCAATCGTTTTGTGGCTGGGGTAAATTCGACGCGGTCATGCATATAGAACACCGTGCAATGCCTTTAAGTAAGGAACCTGAAGACGATGAAAGGACGCGTTTCAGAATTGGTTGCATATTCTTTCACTGAAACGCAGGCCGGACCACGCATAGCGTCATTCCGGCAGTTGGAGTGTACTGCCGCGTGCCATAATTGGCATTGTCGGCACTGCGTCGCTGCGATCTTCGGTTCGGCGTACGATTGTTCATCCCAATCGTCCGGGCAACGCATGCATTTTGGGGCGACGCAGCCCCGGTTGCCAGATGGCGCGTTCGCCGTTGGGGGCGAGTTTGGGACAGTAGCCGTAGGTCAGGCTTTGCCTGACAGTGACATCGATCACGCTGTGCCTGAAACTCACAATTCTCGTTTCGAATTGATCAACCGATCAAGCTGCTGACCTACTTTCGCCGCGAATGCGGCATCAGCGCGTAGCTGCGGACTTCAGTCCGCAGTCATCGCCAACGCAAATGCCCTTGCCGCGACAGCGGCAACAGCGAAGCGTGCGACGCAACAAACATGGAAAGTTGCCGGGTCGCGCACACCCTACGCGATCACATCACACACCACTTCGCCATGCACGTCGGTCAGGCGGAAGTAGCGGTCCAGGAAGCGGAAGGTGAGGCGTTCGTGGTTGATGCCGAGCAGGTGCGTTCCGATGACCGCCTTGTAGTCTTCCACGTCGAAGAGAGTTTCCTGCTTGTAAACTCGTTTCTTGTTCCCGTTAGCATCAGTCACATTGACTGACGGATACAGCGGAAAGCCGTCCTTGTCTTTCATCTGTGACAGAATTCGTCGGGCGTAGGTCTTCTTTGCTTTTCCGATCGCTGACAAGACTACCTCCGGTGGAAAGAGTCCGGCTTCGTCCATCTTGCTGACGAGTTCATCAATGTCATGCCAGCCAGCTGCAGCGTCAAGCATTTGACGAACACTGCTTGCCTCCGTACAAATCGTATTCATTTCACGCTCCATCCATCGGTCAACGCCACTTCAATAATGTGTTCACGAACCGGACACAACATTTCGCGACTGTGTGAATAGCTGATCTCTTTCCTGTATTGCAACTGGCCAACGACAATCCCGGGGTGGACGCCCAACTTCTTCGCGAAATCCCGAATCACGAGCTTCGGATATTTCGGACGATGACGCGATACGAATTCCTGCATCGCACGTGCGGAAATGAGAAAGGTTGCTGCCATTTCGTCAGCCTTCTTCTCAAATTCCGGTTTTTCATCCGTTTGCTGCGCTCCGGTCCCGACCAAATCGACATCCACACTTTGGTCACAGTTTTTGATATGCGATAATTCGTGGCCAAGGACAAACCAAAAGTTGTCGATTCGGTCGTAGCGCATCGACAAGGCAATTACCGGTGAATGGTCATCTAACCAAAACGCGGCACCATCGATCTTCGTTGATTTCAGCGGCTCAACGATCACAAATCGCACACCTAGTTCGGCTAACACCGCGGGCACTTGTCGCACGCCCTCAACGGAGCTGGCGAGCGCTCTGAATCGCTTGATGGTATCGACAATGCCATCCGGAGAAAACGCTGCCACTTTCAGCGATTCCGCCAGTTGCTTCGCTCGGTAGCACCACGCGATCTGAGAAGCCGAAGTTGATTCGTATGACTGTTTCTTCGCTGCGAACGCAAAGGACGGTTCAAAGAATCCGGCGATCGACTTTTCCAACCTGTCCAGGTCTTTCGAATCTTCCACCCAGTTTCGGCGAATCATCTCGCGAATGGGGCCTTTTTCGAAGAGTCTTGCTCGTCGCGACACGCCTGTGTCGTCACTTGACACAGTGGACAGTCGGTACGTGTTCTCCACGTTCAACCAAAACTGTGCTCCTGTCCCGAACGCTTCTCCCAACCCCAGAGCCGTCTCCGGCGTAATTGCCTTTTTGGCCGCAATGATTTCGTTGATTACTTGAACCGGACGGCCAAGGATCTCTGCCAGGTCAGCCTGACTCCAGCCACGCGCTTCGATCTCGTCCTTGATGAATTCGCCAGGCGGAAATACCTCCGCCGCTCGCTGCCTTATCATGCCGTGCCTCCTAGTGATAATCCTCAATTGAAATAATGACGACCGTCTTTTCGCTGCGTTCAACGATCTCCAGAATCAACCGCCATTGAATATTCAATCGCACTGATCTTTGGTGAGCTCTCTTTCCCTTGAGTTTTTCATAGTGCAGGGACTTCAACGCATAAAATACTCGCTCGTCCGGCGCGTCTCTGATGATCTGCATCAACTTCCGATAACTCCGCACGATCGCGGCATCGAAGCCAGCATTAAACGACAGATCGAATTCCAGTCGCTCCAGATCATCATCGGCAAAGGCAACGTCTATGCAAATTCATTCCTCTGCGTGGATGTTACTCTGTTGGCCCGCAGTGTCAATACACGAAATTCACCCCTTGGGTGAATTTTGTGTTTTTGTTTCGGAGTGCGGCGGGATACGGCATCCTACGCAATCTCTTCACTCGCCACTTCGTCATGCAGATCGGTCAGGCGGAAGTAGCGGCCCTGGAAGCCGCTGGTGAAGCGTTCGTGGTTGATGCCGAGCAGGTGCAGGATGGAGGCCTGCAGGGGAAAAACGGGAACATTCTACTTATTGGACTTCTTTGGCCTTCCTCGTGGTCGAGGAGATGACTCAAGGGCGAGCTGTTTGGCGGTTGTTTTCTGCCAGCGAGTATCGCCGAATAGGGTGCTGAGGGCAAAACTGCGGCGGAGCGATCTAAGTTCGGCCTCGGTCTGCACGCCGTTCACGTGATGCGTCCAGTGTGAAGGCTTCAGGATCGGACCATCGGATAGAAGACCCTCAGGACCGCTGCGAACTGTTGGCTTCAAACTGGACCACTCCCAGTCCTGACTTCGCTCAACCAGCGGAGTTCGTTCCACGTAACGCAGCACCGTCAGGTTGTGCTCGTCCGGCTGCCTTGCGCCGCGACTCGGTCGCTGACTTCTTTGTGAAGGTCGCCCGGGAGTGAACCTCTTTCGACGGCAGCAAGGTTCTCGGACAGATGCGCGGGATTGCATGTGCCGACAATCGTGGTATGACAGTGCGGGTGACTGAGAGTGTAACGCAGGATCAATTCCGCGCGTTTCATTCTGTCTGGTAGAAGCTCGTCGAGCTTCGCCCGACTCCAAATATCGCTGAGCGCGGGACGCTGAATTTCAGCATCGGGGCCGCCTTGGGCAATGCCACCGCGAATAATGATGCCGGCACCGGACTCGGCAGCGCGTGTAATCAAGTCATGATGTTGGGGAGCAAGACAGGAGTACGGAATCTGAAATGCGTCGAACACACCAAGATCGATGAGAGCAGGCAGTTGCGGCAGTGAACTGGAAGCTCCGATGAAGCGGATCATGCCTTGATCACGAAAGCCCATGACTAAATCAATCAATCCTTCGCGCTGAAAGGTTGCAGCATCTCCGCCATGGAACTGCAGGATATCGATATGATCAGTTCGCAGGCGTTCGAGACTGGTCTCGATGTTCCTCGTGAGGACATCTTTCGTCCAGACATGATCAATCTCAAGATGGTTTTCATGTTGTACGCAGGCACAGCCGCATTTGGTCGCCAGGCAGAACTCGCTTCGTCGAGAGCCAATGTAACGGCCGATGCGTTCCTCGCTGATTCCGTAATCGGGAGACGTGTCGATGAAGTTAATGCCGGCATCGAGGACCAAATTCAGCATCGCTTCGGCGTCCTCCTCGCTCACAACACGAACGCCCCAGGTCCTGGGTCCACGAATTCCCATACTTCCGTAGCCGAGTTGGGTCACTTCGAGGCCTGTTCGTCCAAGTATCTTTCTGCTGAGCATAGGTTTCCCGTGATGTCTACGGAATCATTCAGATCCACTCGGTGGCCAGCGGGAGTTTACTGAGTGCTGAGGCCTGTTTACACTACGGACTCTTTGCGATCAGCTCTTTTTTGTTTTCACCGATTCCCTTCAGGTTTCAGCGAGGTGCGGCGTGTCTGGACTTCACGGAGTGTTGGCATTCGTTGTTTCGCTCGTGCTGTTCTCCGTGTGCGGCAATGGCGCGGAACCAGCATCGAAAGAGCTGTCGGCGAACCGCAAACCGTTCAATCTTGAGAATCGCGAACTGTGGACGACGGGCAACATTCACGGTACCCCTGATCCTCCCGACCCGTTTACGACTCAGAATGCCTTCCCGAGGCTGAAGTTTTTTGAGCCGTTGTCTGTGGGACTGGTTCCCGGAAGTCAGCGTTTCGGGGTGGCCACGCGACCCGGCAGGATCTTCACGTTCGAAATCAGCCCCGACGTCGATCACGCCGACTTACTGCTCGACATCGGGCAGACCACATATGGCGTCGCGTTTCATCCACAGTTTGAGACGAACGGGTTCTTCTACGTTACGTATCTGACTGAACCGGACAAACCGAATGGCAGCCGGTTGTCGCGATTCCAGGCTAGACCGGGATCGCCGCCCGTGGCCGATGTGAGCAGCGAGCAGATCATCCTTGAATGGCCGTCGGGCGGACACAATGGTTGTTGTATTCGATTCGGTGGGGACGGCTTGCTCTACCTGGCGACCGGCGATGGCAGCGGAATCGCTGATGGGTTGGAGACGGGACAGAACATCAGCGATCTCCTGGGCTCGATCCTGCGGATCGATGTTGATCATCCGGACGGCACGCGTCCGTATTCGATTCCAAAGGACAACCCGTTCGCGGAAACAGCCAATGCCCGCGGAGAAATCTGGTCGTTCGGACATCGGCAGGTCTGGAAATTCAGCTTCGATGATCAGCAGCGGCTGTGGGCGGGTGATGTTGGGCAGGACTTATGGGAGATGCTGTACCTCGTCCGGAAAGGCGGCAACTATGGCTGGAGCGTGAACGAAGGCAGCCATTCGTTCCGCCCGGATCGTCCAAAGGGGCCAGGTGAGTTCATGCCTCCCCTTGTCGAGCATCCTCACAGCGACTTTCGCTCGATCACCGGCGGTTACGTGTGTCAGTCGGAACGGCTGCCTGAACTCAAAGGAGCTTACATTTATGGTGACTATGACACGGGGAAACTCTGGTCGTTGAAATTTGAAGGCAGCGGCGCGGGTGGCGGGCAGGTGACCGAACATCGGCAACTGACCGATACGCAGATCCGCATTGTGGAATTTGCTCAAGACCGTGCTGGCGAAGTGTATGTGGTCGACTTCGTCGGGGGTGGTCTGCATCGAATTGTAAAGGCCGAACAGCAGGTTGCGACGAAACCCTTCCCTCGCAGACTGAGCGAGACGGGTCTGTTTGCGTCGACCAAAGACCATACTCCCGCACGGGGTTTGATTCCGTATTCCGTGAATGCACCGCTCTGGTCGGACGGAGCAGAAAAGGATCGTTTCATCGCACTTCCGGACGATTCGAAGATTGAATTTGATTCGGTCGTCTATCCGCACGGACCGGAGTACTCTGACGTCGGCTGGCGGTTCCCTGACGGAACGGTGCTCGTCAAGACGTTTTCGTTGGAGATGGAGGCGGGCAACGTTGCCAGTCGCAGGCGGCTGGAAACCCGCATCCTGCAGCATCGCAGGATGCCAGGAAATGACGACGAGTATGGAGCCCAGTTTTGGCAAGGCTACACCTATGTCTGGAATGAGGAACAGACGGATGCCGAGTTGCTCGCAGCCGAGGGACTGAATCGCACGCTGACGATCAGAGATGCTGCCGCGACAGGCGGACAGCGTGAGCAGGTCTGGCGATTTCCGAGTCGCGCCGAGTGTGCTCTGTGTCACACGATGGCGTCGAAGTACGTTTTGGGCGTGACGACTTTGCAAATGAACAGGTTTCACGACTACGATGGAACGCTCGCAAATCAGTTGTCGGTGCTGGAGAAGTTGGGTGTTCTACAGGACAAACTGCCGAAGCCTCCTGAGGAATTGCCTCGACTGGTCGATTATCGCAGCCCGAACGAAGAGTTGCATCACCGGGCACGATCCTATCTGCACGCAAACTGCGCCCACTGCCACCGCAAATGGGGAGGCGGCAACGCCGAATTCGAATTGCAGGCGTCAATCCCGCTCACGCAGACATTGGCCCTCGACACACGACTCGGGCAGGGGAACTTCAATTTGACTGATCCGCGCATCCTCGTCCCCGGCGAACCAAACCGCTCTCTGATCCTGGAGCGAATGCAGCTCAAGGGTCTTGGCCGTATGCCCCATATCGCCTCCAAAGTCGTGGACCAGGAGGCTGTGAATCTGATTCGCCAATGGATCGCCAGACTCAGCGACGAAACTCTTCTCGATGCCCCCGGCGCGCTCCATCCGCGTTTGCCGGGCCGGTGATGCTCAGGGGCCAGCCGGGAAACAGTCGGCCCGAAGGGTGTCGAAGTGCTGGCCATCGCCCTTTACAGGACTCAACCCATGAACTCCACAAGAAGTCGAACCTGCCTGCTGCTCGCTGCTGCGTTGCTTTGGTTCAGCGAGGAAACGAGGGATGCGTTCGGGCAGGCAAATCAGGTGACGGATCTTGGGAATCAGCGTGAGCTGTTTATTGACGATCACCTGGTTGGAGAGATGAAGAATGTGCAGCTCCTGGTGCATTCGCCCGTTCGTGAAGAAATTGCCGTTACCTGTGACGCCCCATGGGAAGGCACTGGCTGCGGATCCTACACCGTACTGCACGACCAACAGGACGCGATCTACCGGATGTACTATCACGCGG
>JBBJME010000391.1:0-5383 GCA_037719765.1 Planctomycetaceae bacterium | reverse complement strand
CTGGCTGAAGACCTGCATGTTCCGGCACGTGCCATGGAAATCCAGATGCTCTACGGCATGGGTGATGAACAGGCTCAGCTGTTTCTGGAACGTGGTTACCGAGTCCGAATTTATACGCCGTTTGGCGAACTCATTCCTGGGATGGCGTATCTTGTCCGCCGTCTGCTGGAGAACACGTCCAACGATTCATTCCTTCGCCAGAGTTTTACCGAACATATAGCCGTTGAGAAACTTCTTATGAAGCCATCCAGCCACGCAGCGACAGAGCCGCCAATCCACGACGCACTGAAGTCCGGTTTTTCAAACGAACCTTTGACAGATTTCAGCCAGGAGGCAAACCGGACTGCGATGACGGAAGCTCTGGCTCTTGTGCGTGAAGAATTTGGCAACGAGTACCGGCTGATCATTGACGGCAAGTCGTGTGACAGCCGCGCAACACTCGTGTCGCGCAATCCGTCGAAGACATCTGAAATCATCGGACGCGTGGCATCTGCCACCGCCGATCAAGCGACCGACGCCATTGATGCCGCACGGCGTGCGTATCCGATGTGGGCCGCAACACCGATCGAAACCCGCGCGGAGTATCTGGAACTGATGGCTGCCGAAATGCGCGAGCGGCGGTTCGAACTGGCAGCCTGGGTGCTCTTCGAAACCGGCAAGCCGTGGGCCGAAGCAGACGCCGATGTCGCCGAAACGATCGACTTCTGCATGTACTACGCGCACGAAATGAAACGCCTTGCGGTGCCTCAGCAGTGCGATTTTCTGGGTGAAGAAAACAGCTACGCGTATCGTTCGCGCGGAGTCTGCGTGGTGATCGCGCCGTGGAATTTTCCAATGGCCATTCTGGCCGGGATGACGGTTGCTGCGATGGTCACCGGCAACACGGTCATCATGAAGCCTGCCGAACAATCGTCGGTCGTTGCGGCGAAGCTGATGGAAATCATCCGCAACGCCAGCGTGCCCGACGGCGTGGTCAATTTTCTGCCTGGCATCGGTGAAGATATCGGTCCAACGCTGGTCAGTCATCCCGATGTCGATGTGGTGGCGTTCACCGGTTCCCAGAATGTCGGGCTGGAAATCAATCGTGCGGCAGCCGACACTGACAAGCGTCAAAAGAACGTGCGCCGAGTCATCGCAGAGATGGGTGGTAAGAACTCGATAATCGTCGACGACGATGCGGATCTCGATGAAGCGGTCGTGGGTGTCATCAAGAGTGCGTTCAGTTATGCGGGGCAGAAGTGTTCTGCGTGTTCACGAGTCATCGTGCTGGATGCTGCGTACGACCAGTTCGTGGACCGGCTGGTCGATGCCACGAAGAGTCTGACGATCGGCGTCGCTGAAGATCCGGCAACAAAGGTGGGGCCGGTGATTGATGAAGATGCACGCGACCGCATTCTGGAGACAATCAAGAAGGTTGATCCGGAGCACGGCGGCGTGCTGAAACTCGCCGTTGATGCGGGTCCAGTCGCGAAACAGGGTACGTTCGTCGGGCCGCATATTTTCATCGACGTTGATCCGACGTCCCCGCTGGCTCAGAACGAGATTTTTGGTCCTGTCCTGGCTGTCATCCGCGCAAAGAATCTCGATGATGCATTTCAGATTGCGAACGGAACGAAGTACGCACTGACCGGCGGCGTCTACAGCCGCAGCCCGGCGACACTTCGCAGAGCCCGCCACGAATTCGAAGTGGGCAACCTGTATTTGAACCGTGAAATCACGGGCGCTCTTGTGCAGCGTCACCCGTTCGGCGGCTACCGCATGTCGGGCATCGGCAGCAAGGCTGGTGGCCCCGATTACCTGCTCCAGTTTCTGGTGCCCGTCAACGTTTCGGAAAACACGATGCGACGTGGATTTGCCCCGAAGGCGGATGACAGAAAGTAGGATGGACATTCTTGTCCGTCGGTCTGGATGTTGAGATTGCTGGATTCGGTCATTCGCATTAGGGAATGGCTACTCGGCAAACTGGTACGTCGCTGGTGGATCGAGCCGACGGTCTTCCACCATTGTGCCTTTTGGAATCGGAAGGGAAGCCATCGCGAGATCGTATTCGAAGTCGCCGATGAGCAGCTCTTCCACAATGAAATCAGTCCGCATTGCCCCGCTGTGTCCTTCTTTCTTCGACACGTTGCCGGTATCGGAAACGTACCGTATGCCGGACTTTGGGAAGAACACGCCGGGGAAAGACTCCTGGACGTTGAGTTGAGTGAATTCGGAGTAATTCAGACCGCGGCCTTCTCCACCGGCGTGACGTTCGGTTTGAATGAGTCGGTAACCCTTTGATGAATCGATCGAGAAGGAAAATGTATAGCCGCCACGTTCAGGTGGGACGCTGTCTCCTTCGACATTGGAAACCGTCAACACGGAACCTTCCCTGCGGCATACAAGTCTTCGCATTGCAGGGTCCCATTTGTTTTCCGGCTGTTCGCCATTCAGTTGCGAGATCAGACTGCGGCACCCCATCAAGAGCGGCACATATCGTGTCCCTTCAAATACCTGTTCAAGATTCTGGACCGCTCCATTCGAGCTGACCCACCTATCCTCTTCGTCCGACGCCTTGGTGCGAGGCGAAATGTAGAGCATCGTCCCATCAAGCTTGTAAAAGCCGTCTTTGGCCTTCAATCGGTGCGCCCTGACTCTCGACGTTGGATCATTCGAGCGTGCAAAGTAATCCTGCTCGTAACGTCCCAAGCCGTCTTTCTGCACGAGGAGAAACGGCATCCTGTTGGCGTTGGGAGGAGTCTCGGCGACGGCGAGAGAAACGTCATCCGGGAATTCGACATCAAAAAAACTCATCACGGTTCCCGTGGCCTTTAGATTCGCCAACTCCGAGGATGATTTTTCGTGGCCGGAAATGATCTCCTCGAGAAATGCGATCACCTGCGCCAACTGTGGCCCCGGCGCAGTGAATTGACGTTCGTCCGCTGCTCGGGTGGCAGCCCCGCGAACGCACGCGAAAAGCGTGAGCAGCAGAAGAAGTCGCGTTTTCATTCGATGGCCTTTTCTGTTATCAATTGGGATCAGCAGCGTGTTTGGGCATTAGGCTGCCTGCTCTTTGCAGCGCGGGACCATGCCCGTAAACGCAATCTCTGTGAATTCCTCCGCTACTTTTCAATCGAATACCCAAGATCGCCCTCGCGAGGGTTTTCGCCGTCGATCACTCCTCCGTCGTCAGTCATGTTGTCGCTCACGCTGTAGATAATGACGCAACTATCGCCTGACCTGAATCTCAGTGGCTGGCCATCAAAAGGATCTGTCAGCCGCTGATTTTTTTCCGACTCATCGCCGGGAATCAGTCCTTTTAGATCTGCCAGGGACTTAGGCAACTCCGCGTGCTCAAGTCGATAGCGACAGGCGGCGATTGCGGCAATCAGACAATTCTGTCGGGCTTCGGCTCTGGTCCCCGCGACGACCGTCTGGCGAAGCGATGGCAACAGCTGCATCGCACTCATGAATTGCAAACTGGAAAATATGTTGCGTGAGTTCGACTTGAGTTGTCCATCGATCTGTTCACATGGTTTTGCCGCATCCGGCCATGATGTCTCCAGCCCGTCTACAACCTGACGGTACATTTCAAGGGCTCTCAGCTTGTTCGTATTGCGATACAGAGGTCCGAGAGTGGTATCCATTGTCGAAAGACACAGTGCGCGCTCGCCGTGGATCGCTCGCAGCATCTCAGGGCGAAATTTGGCATGACCGACAGCAGACTGGAGACTCGCGAGTTCATCGTCTGTCCACTGGCAGAATCTCAGCATGCCGACCGTCAATTGGCACGCCATGGCGTGAGTTGCCATTCGAACCAGGTGTGAAATCAGGATGGGTTCGCCACGAAGTGAATCCGACACCGCAAGAATTGCGGTCAGGTCATGCAGGACTTCAGAGCACTTACTATCATGCGCATGGACATGGACGCTGAGAGTGAGCAGCCTTGCCAGGGTGCGGGTTTCCTGAGTGTCGGGCAGAAGCGTGTTGATTCCCGCCCGGAAGTCCACTGCATATCTCGACATTCCACCTGCGACTGCAGCTCGGCGGATGAGTTGCATTTCACTGTCCAGTTCCTGCAGGAATGTTCGTGAGACTTCCAGTTCAGCCCACGTGTTTCCCGGTTCCGGAATCGGAGTCGGTCCCATTCCAACGATGGGAATTGCTGCCGCTCGCTTATCGATTCCTGCCGCACTGACTGCGGTCGTCGCCGCCGTCCAGAATTCCGTCGTGTCCGTGACATCAGGCGGAACCGAGTAATACGCATTCAGCTCCGAAGTATTCGTCGGCAATCCTTGCGATCGCAGCGCCGCGATTTCTCGATCCAGTTGCGACGTGCCAAACAGCGCGTACGCCGCCACCGCGACTAACAGGATCAATGGGACCGCGAAGAGTCCAATGATCCTTCGCCGCTTTCGCGTTCGTTCGGTCAGGTATTGCTCAGCCGCAGTATGACTTTCGCCCATTGCCTTATTCTCCAGGACAACCACGACCGCAGTCTCAGCAAGGCAGGAGCCTCGGGGGCATTGCGTTCCAGGGCTGGAGCCCTGGAACGAGGTGAGGAACTATTGGGACCATTTGTTCCTTACCAACTATCGCTGATGCACGTGGACATAGTCGATCAGAAATTGTCGCGGAAATTGTGTTGAGGCATCAGGGTTGCCGACGAAGCCTCCACCAACGGCGAGATTCAGGATCATATGAAATTCCTGATCGAATGGAGCGGGAAATTTTCCGCCGTTTGAGACCCATTTGGTCTGAGTCTGCCAGAGCTTACCGTCCACGTACCACCGCATAACGCCTTCTTCCCATTCAATCGCGAAGACGTGGAAATCGTCGGTGAAGTTGCCTTCCTTCAGTTTGATTGTGTCGCCGGTGTGCTTGTTGTCGGGCCATTGCTTTCCGTAATGCAACGTGCCCCAGTAGACGTTGGGTTCCTGTCCCTTCAACTCCATGATGTCGATTTCACCACTGGATGCCCAGGTGCCGTATTTTTCATCGGTCGGCAGCATCCAGATGGCCGGCCAGACGCCCTGCCCTGTCGGAAGTTTGGCACGAATTTCAAACCTGCCGTATTTCCAGTCGCCGCGATGCTTGCTGCGAATTCGTCCGGAGGAATACTCGCGGACTGTGCCGGAAATCCCGTGATTGTCGCGGCGTGCCTCAATCAGCACATGACCGTCTTCCACTCGGACGTTTTCCTGGCGATCGGTGTAAATCTGTAATTCCTGATTGCCTCCTCCAAAGGCATTCACTTCGATTTCCCATTTGCTGTAGTCCAGTGTCGGGCCGTCGAATTCATCGCTCCAGACGAGTTTCAATTCTTTGCCCTTGTCCTGCGCTGTGGCGAACCCGCAGGAGAGAAGTGTGACCAGAATTGCGGGCAGTATGAGGAGTCGATATT
>JBBJME010000008.1:0-52356 GCA_037719765.1 Planctomycetaceae bacterium | reverse complement strand
CGGCTTAATTCCCGGAGCGTCCCAAACGATTGCACTTACCGAGCATGCCAGTTCTGCGTGACAATCAATATGCACTACGGCCGAGGCGTCACCGCACAACTGCTGGATGGCCTGCCGGAGACATTCAGCATGCTGTCATGACGTATGAATGCACAAGAAAATCCTTGGCACGGTTCTTGCGAATCCGTTGACGCAGTATGAAGTGACTGATCCCGCGGAATCAATTCAACAAGGACGGAAGTCATGCCTTTCATCACGACACAGGACAAAACAAACATCTTCTTTAACCGATGGGGCACAGGCCGTCCAGTTGTGTTGATTCATGGATGGCCCTTGACTGCAGATACCTGGGACGAGGTCGGATTGTCACTGGTTGAGAATGGATACCAGGTGATCGCCTACGACCGACGCGGATTCGGCAGATCTGATCAACCTTGGGACGGATATACATACGATCGCCTGAGTGACGATCTGTTTGACCTGCTGCAGGAGTTGCGGCTGGACAATGTCACGCTGGCTGGATTCTCAATGGGCGGTGGTGAAGTCGCACGCTACATGTCGCGGCATGCCGGTGTCCGTGTCCAGAGTGCTGCTCTCATAGCGTCGATCGTGCCGTACATGCTCAAAACGGCGGATAATCCTGCCGGTGTTGCTGCAGAGCAATTTGAAACCATGAAAATAGCGATTCGCAAAGACCGCGCCACGTTCTTTGGCACGTTCTTTAACGACTTTTACGGCAATTCACTTTTGAGTCAGCAAGCTTCGAATGAAGTGCTCGCATGGAGCCGCGAGCAATCGATGAAGGCCAGCGTTAAAGCGACCCTGGATTGTGTGGATGCCTTTGGCAAGACAGATTTTCGCAGCGAATTACACAGTTTCGATGTGCCAACACTGCTGTTACATGGAACGGCGGATCGAATTGTTCCCATCGAAACCAGCGCCCGTCCTGCATCTGTGTCAATTCAGGGTGCGACAGCCATTGAGTATCCAGACGCGCCACATGGACTGCTGGCTACTCATCGCGATCGAGTCATTGATGATCTGATCAGTTTTTTGAAGTCCGTGGAATAGCTGTCCGGCGTTCCAATTCCCACCATTATTATTCTGTGCTTCGTCAACGGCGGTGAATTGTGATCGTCTGTTTACTACATGTCTGAAAGGGTAAATCGTGCCAACCAGGAAGCCTGAAACAATACGTAAAGCATCGTCGGGTGCGGCTGATGAGTTGCGGGAAGGAAGCTCCGAAGATGAAGCCCGTGAGATTGCGAAGAATGCTCCATCGAAACCTTCGACCCAACAGAAGAAGGCCAAAACCCCACAGGAAAACGGCAGTCGCACTGATTGAACATCCTCCTGCATGGTGCGAACGCCGAGGCCACGGAGTACAGGCAACGGTGGACACTAACCTTGAACAGCGTGCTGGAAGAGAACCCGTTTGCTTGTTTCTGGTAACATCGAAAATTCTCCTGGAGGTGGCGTAAGGAATTTCTACAGCCACCAGACGCGACGCAGTTCCTGTGCCTGAAGTGGAGAAATGCAGATCTTCGGACGTTCGCAGGATTTTGGCTTTCCGATTCCGGGCACACTGGAATCGTTGCATTGTCTGAGGTGTCTGAACCAACTGATGGTATTTTCCTGTTGACTGACTGGTCGATCAGCGTTCAGCGCAGTCGCAAATCAGTCTGTCGAGTGCGACACACTCCGTGCGTGTGTGAAACGTACTGTTCAACGAACTCTGGACCGTGCATTGCAAATCGTTGCTGCGACAGCTTTCCGCAATTGCTTTTGTCGCCAACGGTGAATAGTTTGATTCGATATGGCGTGGTGGCACACTTTATGCTTAATCAGACTGACGACGCGTAGAGCCGATCGGTGAAATTGTTTTTCACATTTCGGATGGGCTCAAGAAGCGATTCAATGTACGTCAGAACACTTTCAGAGGAGCGTAGAAATGGCAATTGAAAAGCGCGAGAATCCTAAGAACGTTAAAGAACTTCGAAATGAAGATCCAATGTCCGGGGAAGCGGGAGCACATCCCGTGGGCACCGGAGTTGGGGCGGCATTGGGCGGTGCAGCAACTGGTGCTGCGGCAGGAGCCTTGGGAGGACCTGTTGGTGCCGCAGTAGGAACCATTGTCGGCGCCATCGCGGGAGGTCTGGCTGGAAAAGGTGTCGCAGAGAATATCGACCCGACCGTGGAAGTGGAGTACTGGCGAAACGAGTATCAGGGTCGCCCGTATTACTCGGAAGATTACAGCTTTGACGACTACGAACCTGCCTATCGTGCGGGCATCGAGTCTTATGGTTCCGGTTCCTCGTCATCCTGGAACGACACGGAAGCTGATACGCGTGCCCGTTGGGAAAAGCAAAACCGCGACTCACGGTTGACGTGGAAGCAGGCAAGCATGGCCGCAAAAGATGCGTACAATCGAGCGCAGACGCGGGCAAATAAGCCTCGGTGAGTTTGGATTCCGAACGTCATTGAACGGGTTTTGAGCTCGTGCATCAAACTGGCAGTGGAAGTGCGGCAATTTTTTGCCGCACTTCGCTATTTATCACGGGACAGGTTTTTGGCGAAATTGTCGGGACGGTCAATGCAAGAAAGCGGAATCGGTTCCGCTCATGGGTAAGAGTATAAACGGACGCTCCGCAACGCTCGGGACGACCACGCTCATTTGTTTCGGTTTGGCCGATAGCAGTTTGTCAAAACCTCGAAGCGACTGGGCAAGAACTCACGAACATTCAGTCGGTTTTAATTCAACCTTCGCGACCATTGCCAGAATCTCCTGCAGTTCCTCAAAATGAGCTGGCTTCACCAGGTGGTAATTGAAGCCAGCCTGCAGTGAATTCTGCCGGTCTGAATCCTGACCATACCCTGTCGAAGCCACCAGTGTGATATTTCCGAGTTCTGGATCCTGCCTGATGCGTTTCGCGACCTCATAACCATTCAGTCCTGGCAAACCAATGTCCAGCAACATCACGTCGGGTCGATGATCGATGGCCGCCTGGAGTGCCGTCGGGCCGTCGAAAGCAGTACGGACATCATGCCCGGAGGCTTTTAGCAGGATCGAGATGCCCATGACCGTGTCCACATTGTCGTCGACCACGAGAACTCTTAATGAACGGGTGGTGAGTTCTCGGGGTGCCGTGACCAAGGACTTCTTCTGTGACATTTCGTCAGGGAGCGCGGGCAGGCGCACCACGAACTCACTGCCTTGCCCGAGGACGCTGCAGGCTTCGACTTTTCCTCCCTGCAGTTCCGTGAGCCGCTGCACCAAAGCCAGTCCGATGCCCAGACCCCCTTGCGAGCGGTCAAGTGAACGGTCTGCCTGTGTGAAAAGATCAAATATGCGAGGAAGGAGTTCCGGAGTGATACCCACGCCTGTATCCCGCACACGAATGATGCACGTGTCATGATCCAACTCGACGGTCAGCCAAATCTGACCGCCTTCCTCCGTGTACTTTGCGGCATTAGTGAGAAGGTTCACGATGACTTGTTCGAGTCTTGATGCATCCGCCTGCAGCTTGATTGGTTTTGGCGGCAGCGATACCGTAAGTTCATGTTGGCGCTGGTCAATCAACGCTCGCACCGTCTCCACCGCCCGTTCGACAATGCTGACGACGTCGATCGGTTCAAGTCGAAGCTGAACTCTGCCAGTGGTGATCCGGGACACCTCGAGCAAATCATCCACCAGATGCTGAAGCTGCAGCATCTGGCGATGTATGATGCTGCGGGCCTTCTCCTGAATCTGGTTTTCGCTCCCCCGCTGGAGACCAAGTAATTGTGTCGCGTTGGAAATTGCCGCAAGGGGGCTGCGCAGTTCGTGACTGAGCATCGCCAGAAATTCGTCTTTGCGACGATGCATCTCTGACAACGCCGCGGCCTGCTCGCGTAACTGCGTTTCCAATTGAACGCGTTCAGTAATGTCATGCCCAATGCAGGAGACACCCACAACTTTGTCTGCCACGATCGTCGGCGAACCGCTGACAAATAGATGGCAGCGATCGCCGGTGGCAGTGATTGCAGTCGTGTGCATCGTAAAACACTCGCGACCGTTGGGGGCAGGGAACGCATTTTCCGCAGGTTGATCGATGGTAAAAAGATCCTGAAATCGGACGGACTCAAGGTTTTCGATCGTTTGACCGGTGAGTCGGAGCGCGGCAGGGTTGGCGGCCGTGAATCGCCCATCAGGGCTAAGGGAGAAGATCGCGTCGAGGCTGCCTTCGAAGAGCAAACGGTATCGCTCGCCGACCTCATTCAGAGCCGAACTCGTCATCGCGAGCGCTTCTGTACGCTCAGTCACATGCATCTTGAGTGTTTCATTCAAAACATGAAGCTGTTCCTCGGCACGCCTGCGCTCATTCACTTCGGCGAGCAAGGCGCGATTGACCATTCCGCACTCGCGGCTCTTATTGTACAACTCGGCGAAGACAGCAACCTTCGAGCGGAGAATGGTCGCGTTTACGGGCTTGTGAAGGTAATCCACTGCGCCCGTACAATAACCCTCCAACACATGCTGATCTTCGTTGAAGTATGCCGTGAGAAAGATAATTGGCACTGCGGCCGTCTTCTTTCGCTCCTTAATGATCTGAGCCAGTTCGAAGCCTGTCATGTTGGGCATTCGGATGTCCAGAATCAGCAATGCGAATTCTTCCACGAGGAGTGCGAGCAACGCCTGGTCGGCAGATTCAGCCCGAACCAGGCGATAAGCAGGGTCGTTCAGCACAGTCTCGAGCACGGTGAGGTTTTTCGGTTCATCATCCACGATCAAAATGTTGATGGGGCCACCGTGAAAGCGAACCCCGATGCCTCGACAGGACGATCCTCGGCGGGCGCTTTGCTCCTGTGCACTGGTCAATGTTCGGAGGGTATTGATGCTCATGAGATTCTGTCTTTATTCTCAGTGCTCTGTCTTTAAAAAATGGGTCAGGAACGAATAGCCAAATGGCCCGCAGGGTGCTCCGCACTATTGGTTCCTGACCCCTTTTTTAATCGCTCCTTTTTTAATCGTCACGTTCATCGAAACAGCCAAACCCGCATCAGCGACAGGAGTTGATCGGTATTGACGGGCTTGGCAATGTAATCGCTCGCGCCGGCGTCGAGACACTTTTCACGGTCACCCTTCATCGCTTTCGCTGTGAGGGCGAGAATCGGCAGCGTACGGAACTCAGGGACTTTGCGAATTTCTCGCATCGTCTCATAGCCATCCATCTCCGGCATCATGATATCCATCAGCACAATACTCACATCTGAAGTCTTTTTGATCAGGTCGATCGCTGTACGACCGTTCGTCGCGCTGATCACTTCCATCTCGTGGTTCTCAAGCAAAGAAGTGAGCGCGAAGATATTCCGAGCGTCGTCATCGACTACGAGGATCTTGCGCCGGCGGAGTACTTCGTTCGAGCCGTGGAGACTGTTGAGCATGTTCTGCTTTTCCAGCGGCAGATCCGTCACCACACGATGGAGGAAGAGGGCTGTCTCATCCAGCAACCGTTCAGGCGACTGGACGTCCTTGAGGACGATGCTCTTAGCCATTGCCCTGATGCGAGTCTGCTCTTCAGCGGAAAGGTCCTTGCCGGTGAAGACCACGACGGGCACGCCGGCGAGTGACGGTTCCGCATGTACCTTTTCGAGCAGTTCGAAGCCGGACATGTCGGGTAGTCGCAGGTCGAGCACCACGCAGTCGAACTCCTGTGCGAACATCGCCTGAATCGCGTCGCTCCCAGTGGCGACCGCAACCATCTCGATGTCTTCATAGCCGAGTAACTCGACGATGGAATCGCGTTCAATGTCGTTGTCTTCGACAATCAGCAGTCGCTTTGTCCGGGGAACGGTGAAATCCATAATGCGGTCGAACGCCATCTCCAGGCCATCAGTCGTGGGAGCTTTCACGACGTAGGAGAACGCACCATGCGCGAGACCGTGCTGACGGTCTTCTTCCAGAGTCACGATTTGCACGGGAATGTGGCGAGTGGCAGGATCAAGCTTGAGCTGATTGAGCACCGTCCAGCCGAGCATGTCCGGAAGGAAAATATCCAGCGAGATCGCAGCGGGGCGGTACTGCCGGGCCAGAGAAAGTCCAAGCCCACCTTTGCTGGCGACGATGCCCTTGAAACCCTTGTCGCGCGTAAGACCCAGAAGGATACGTGCATAATGCGGGTCATCTTCGATGATGAGCAGCACCGGATCTCCGTCCTCAATGTCGTTGCGATCATCTTCAATGTGTTCTTCGCGTTCAAAGGGAAGGACCTTGAGCACTCTTGCGGTTTCCGTCGCCGGACCGCGAGACCTCACACTTTCGGGCCCGAAGTATCGCAGCGGCAGGAACAGGGTGAAGGTGCTCCCTTGTCCGAGTGTGCTTGCAAGCTTGATTTCGCCGCCGAGAAGCACGGCCAGCTCGCGGCTGATGGCGAGTCCCAGACCGGTACCGCCGTACTTGCGGGACGTGCCTGCGTCAGCCTGCTGGAAGGCTTCGAAGATCAGTCGCAACTTCTCCGGCGCGACACCAATGCCGGTGTCTTCAACGGCGAAGGCGAGGACCTGCTGGGAACCATTCAGTACTGGATGGTCGGGGCTCCAGCCGTGTTGAGCGAAACCGACACGAACTTCCACGTGACCATGGGAAGTGAATTTGACGGCATTGGACAGCAGGTTTTTGAGGATCTGCTGCAGTCGTTTCGGGTCCGTGTCCATGAATCGCGGCAGGTGTTCGTCGAACAGCACGCGAAACGGCAGATTCTTTGCCTCTGCCACGTGTCGGAAGTTGCGCTCAATGGTATCGCGCAGGTTGGCAAACGGGATCTCCTCAACCTCAACGGTGACTGTACCAGACTCGATCTTCGAAAGATCGAGGATGTCGTTGATGAGGTGCAGGAGGTCAGAACCGGATGAGTTGATGTTACGGGAGAATTCGATCTGTCGGACGGAGAGGTTACCGCCGGAATTTTCAGCGAGCTGTTGGCTCAGAATCAGGATTGAGTTGAGCGGCGTCCTCAGTTCGTGAGACATGTTGGCAAGGAACTCGGATTTGTATTTTGACGTCAGCGCCAATTCGGCGGCTTTTTCTTCGAGCGCGCGACGGGCTTGCTCAACCTCAGCGTTCTTGCGCTCAACCTCGGCGTTCTGCTCGGCAAGCAGTTTCGCCTTGGTGCCCAGTTCTTCATTCGTCCGCTGAAGTTCTGTCTGCCGGGACTGAAGTTCAACTGTGAGCTGCTGGGATTGAGTCAGCAGGCCTTCGGTGCGCATCGTCGCCTCGATCGTATTGAAGACCGCACCGATGCTCTGGGTGAGCAGGTCGAGGAAGTTGAGGTTTACCTCACTGAATCTATCGAGCGAAGCCAGCTCGATGACCGCCTTTGTCTCTCCCTCGAAGAGCACCGGCAGTACGACGAGGCTCAGCTTCGACGCCTCTCCAAGGCTGGAAGAAACGCGAATGAAGTCCGGCGGCACGTCGTCGAGCAGGATGCGCTTCTTTTCCACCGCGCACTGGCCCAGAAGTCCCTCGCCGAGCTGGATGCTCGACGGAGTCCGGGCGGCCCCCCCATGCGCGTAGCTCGAAAGTCGATCCAGCCCGGTTTCGTGTCCGTTCTGGGCGAGATGGTAGATGTTGCCCTGGTAGGCTTTGACGAGCGGGGCTAGTTCGGTGAGGAGCATCTTGCCAACCGTGTCGAGTTCGCGCTGCCCCTGAAGCATCCCCGTGAACTTCGCAAGATTCGTCTTGAGCCAGTCCTGCTCGCGATTACTCTCGGTGGTCTCACGAAGATTGGAAATCATCGTGTTGATGTTGTCCTTCAGCTCCGCAACCTCTCCACGAGTTTCCACCTGAATGGATCGCGTGAGGTCACCCTTGGTCACTGCTGTCGCAACCTCCGCAATTGCCCGAACCTGGGTAGTGAGGTTGGCTGCGAGCAGGTTGACGTTGCCGGTGAGGTCTTTCCATGTTCCTGCCGCACCGGGTACGTTCGCCTGGCCACCAAGCCGACCGTCGACGCCCACTTCTCGAGCGACATTCGTCACCTGATCAGCAAACGTCGCCAAAGTATCGGTCATGTTATTGATGGTGTCCGCAAGCGCCGCGACTTCACCCTTTGCCTGCACTGTGAGCCTTTGAGTCAGGTTGCCGTTCGCCACGGCCGTCACCACCTTTACGATGCCGCGCACCTGTTCTGTAAGATTCGAAGCCATGAAGTTGACGTTGTCAGTGAGGTCCTTCCATGTGCCGCCAACTCCGGAGACCTGCGCCTGACCGCCCAGCTTGCCCTCAGTGCCGACTTCGCGCGCGACGCGAGTCACTTCGCCGGCGAATGAATTTAGCTGGTCCACCATGGTGTTGATGGTGTTTTTCAGCGCCAGAATCTCGCCCTTCACATCAACAGTAATCTTACGATTGAGGTCACCGCGTGCCACGGCAGTCGTCACTTCGGCAATATTGCGCACTTGTGCCGTCAAGTTCGCACCCATGGTGTTGACAGAGTCAGTCAGGTCTTTCCAGGTTCCGGCGACGCCCGGCACGACCGCCTGTACCCCCAGTCGCCCTTCGGTGCCGACTTCGCGCGCGACACGCGTCACTTCCGATGCAAATGATCGGAGCTGTTCCACCATTGTGTTGATCGTCTCCTTCAGCTGCAGAATCTCGCCGCGCACATCAACGGTGATTTTTTTGGAAAGGTCCCCGTTGGCCACAGCGATGGTCACGTCGGCGATATTGCGGACCTGGCCGGTAAGATTCGATGCCATCGAGTTGACGTTGTCGGTGAGGTCCTTCCAGGTTCCCGCCACGCCGGGGACAGCCGCCTGGCCGCCAAGTTTGCCTTCTGTGCCGACTTCGCGGGCGACACGAGTGACTTCCGACGCGAACGCGGAAAGTTGCTCCACCATCGTGTTCATGGTTTCCTTGAGCTGCAGAATTTCGCCTTTCACATCGACTGTGATCTTACGGCTGAGGTCACCGCGTGCGATGGCCGTCGCGACGTCGGCAATGTTGCGGACCTGACCGGTAAGGTTTGACGCCATGGAGTTGACGTTGTCTGTCAGGTCTTTCCACGTACCGGCGACACCGGGCACCTGGGCCTGGCCGCCGAGCTTGCCATCGGTCCCGACTTCGCGGGCCACGCGACTGACTTCTCTTGCAAACGACCGGAGCTGCTCCACCATCGTGTTGATGGTTTCCTTCAGCTCAAGAATCTCTCCGCGGACGTCAACGGTAATCTTCTTGGAAAGATCTCCATTGGCCACAGCAATCGTCACTTCGGCGATGTTGCGCACCTGACTCGTGAGATTGTTGGCCATCGAGTTCACATTGTCCGTGAGGTCCTTCCACGTGCCACCCACATCAGAGACCTGAGCCTGGCCACCCAGTTTGCCTTCGGTACCGACCTCGCGTGCCACTCGGCTTACCTCGCCGGCGAAGGCGTTGAGTTGGTCAACCATCGTGTTGATCGTGTTCTTCAGCTCCAGAATTTCGCCGCGCACTTCGACTGTGATCTTTTTGGACAAATTGCCATTGGCGACTGCGGTCGTGACTTCAGCAATATTTCGGACCTGGCCAGTCAGGTTCGAAGCCATGAAGTTGACGTTATCGGTCAGGTCCTTCCAGGTACCCGCGACTCCCGGCACTTTCGCCTGGCCGCCAAGTTTGCCTTCTGTGCCAACCTCGCGAGCAACGCGCGTGACCTCCGATGCGAAGCCATTGAGCTGATCAACCATCGTGTTGACCGTGTTTTTCAGGGCAAGGATCTCGCCTTTCACCTCAACGGTAATCTTTGAAGAAAGGTCGCCTTTGGCGATTGCCGTGGCCACGTCGGCAATGTTGCGGACCTGGCCAGTGAGATTTGATGCCATCGAATTGACGTTGTCCGTAAGGTCCTTCCACGTGCCCGCCACGTCTTTCACGACAGCCTGGCCGCCAAGCTTTCCTTCTGTGCCGACTTCGCGAGCCACACGACTGACCTCGGACGCGAAGCCATTGAGCTGATCGACCATTGTGTTGAGAGTGTTTTTCAACTCCAGAATTTCGCCCTTCACATCAACCGTGATCTTTTTAGAGAGGTCGCCGTTTGCCACCGCAGTGGCCACGTCGGCGATATTGCGGACCTGACCAGTGAGGTTTGAAGCCATCCAGTTGACGTTGTCGGTCAGGTCTTTCCAGGTGCCCGCGACACCGGGAACCGCTGCCTGTCCGCCAAGCTTTCCCTCAGTGCCTACCTCACGCGCCACACGGCTCACTTCGCCGGCGAAACCGTTGAGCTGGTCGACCATCGTGTTGATCGTGTTCTTCAGCTCCAGAATCTCACCGCGCACGTCAACAGTGATCTTCTTGGACAAGTCTCCGTTCGCAACCGCCGTGGTGACGTCAGCAATATTACGGACCTGCGACGTCAGATTGGTGGCCATCGCATTGACCGAGTCAGTCAGGTCCTTCCATGTGCCTGCCACACCGCGCACTTCTGCCTGCCCGCCCAGCTCGCCCTCAGTACCAACTTCGCGCGCGACGCGCGTGACTTCTGAAGCAAATCCGTTGAGCTGATCGACCATCGTGTTGATCGTATTCTTCAGCTCCAGAATCTCACCGCGCACGTCAACAGTGATCTTTTTGGACAAGTCTCCGTTCGCCACCGCGGTAGTGACCTCCGCAATGTTGCGGACCTGGCCAGTGAGGTTTGAGGCCATAAAATTCACATTGTCGGTGAGGTCCTTCCACGTGCCGGCAACGCCCGGCACGGCTGCCTGTCCGCCGAGCCTGCCCTCAGTGCCGACTTCCCGGGCGACACGCGTGACTTCCGACGCGAAGCCGTTGAGCTGATCGACCATCGTGTTCATTGTGTTTTTCAGCGCCAGGATTTCGCCCTTCACCTCGACCGTAATCTTTGACGAAAGGTCTCCTTTTGCAATGGCGGTGGCCACACCGGCGATATTCCGGACCTGCCCGGTGAGGTTCGACGCCATCGAATTCACCGAGTCTGTCAGGTCCTTCCAGGTGCCAGCCACGCCCGGCACGACTGCCTGTCCGCCGAGTTTGCCTTCGGTACCAACTTCGCGCGCGACGCGCGTGACTTCAGAGGAGAAGCCGTTCAGCTGATCGACCATCGTATTGATGGTTTCTTTCAACTCCAGAATCTCGCCTTTCACGTCGACAGTAATCTTCCGCGAGAGGTCGCCACGAGCCACCGCCGTCGTCACTGTGGCGATGTTGCGGACCTGGGCGGTGAGGTTGGTTGCCATTGCATTGACGGAGTCTGTGAGATCTTTCCACGTTCCGGCCACGCCTGGCACGACCGCCTGGCCGCCGAGACGCCCATCGGTCCCGACCTCGCGTGCCACGCGCGTCACTTCCGAGGCAAACGAGCGCAGTTGATCGACCATTGTGTTGGTCGCTTCCTTGAGCTGCAGGATCTCGCCGCGGACATCGACTGTGATCTTCTTGGAAAGGTCGCCGGTCGCGACAGCAATAGTCACCTCGGCGATATTGCGTACCTGAGCAGTCAGGTTGCCTGCCATCTGATTGACTGAGTCCGTCAGATCTTTCCACACGCCGGACACACCCTTGACCCGCGCCTGGCCTCCGAGCTTACCCTCGGTGCCGACCTCGCGTGCCACGCGCGTCACTTCTGAGGTGAAAACCGAGAGCTGCTCGATCATGGTATTCACGAGCTTCGCTGAGCGCAGGAACTCACCTTTCAGCGATCGTCCGTCGACTTCCAGTTCCATCGACTGCCCCAGGTCGCCCTTGGCCACCGCACCGATCGTCCGCCCAATTTCAGTTGTGGGCCGTACCAGATCGTCGATCAGCGTATTGATCGAATCCGCGTCCGACGCCCATCCGCCGATCGCTCCCGGCAGTGACATGCGCTGCTTGAGCCTTCCGTCTTTCCCGACGATCTCACTCAGCCGAGCGAACTCCGCGGAAATGCGCTGCTTTTGCGAGATCGCCTGATTGAAGGCGTCCGCAATCTGTGCATCCAGATGTGTCCAGTCCGACGGCAGCCTCGCGGAGAAATTTCCGTCCCGAAGCGCCACCACCGCCGCAAGAATCAGCCGGGATCGCACTTCCGCCGATTCATCGGGAGTTACCCCGGTGGCTTTCGATCGCTTGCGTTGAGCATTTGGCGGCATGACCGCAGGATCAGAAGTTACGGACGCTGTCGAACTTGTTGCTTCGTTCATACGACACAAGAACTCTTACGAGATTTTTGAAAACGCGTGACTTTGTCGTTACACCACCTATCTATATCGTGCAAACATCTTATTGAACGCTGCACAGAATGCTAGCCAGCATTACGCATTGCACGCCCGCAAATCAACTCGGTCGCTGAACGTTCAACATTCGAGGCCAACCTGTTTGATGTCAGGGGATTACACGCGGAAAAAGCGGTTCGAGAGTGTGTCACTGCTTCTGGAGTCAATTCGGTATGGACTTTGCTGTACAGAATGAAAGAAACTGTTCGTTGCCGCATTCACTCGCGCCGATGAAGCAGTTCTGAAAGAAACCGCAGGCAGTGCTGTGAATGATGTGCTGCAAAAGCAATACGCCCGTGTGAAATCCGGGTATGATCGCATTCGAGATCGGCGGGATCCGATGCACATCGCAAGTAGCGGATGCCAACGTTCAACCGAGATGGAGCTCGTTCAGATATCTTTGCGTACACCGCCAGTGTGGTGGTGCATAATGTGGCGGTTGCTGAAGGCAATCTCAGAATTTCACCGAGGAGAAGAGAAATGAACTGGGACCAAATCAAGGGTAAATGGAAGCAGGCCAGCGGACAGGTTCAGCAGAAGTGGGGAGAACTCACTGACGATGACCTGACGGTTGTGGATGGCAAACGGGAAGAACTTGTGGGCCGCGTTCAGGAGCGATATGGCATCGCAAAGGAAGAAGCGGAAAAACAGGTAAAGGAATTTGAAGACTGCTGCAAGTGCTGAAGCGTTGTGGATTCGCATGATTCGGACTCTGGTGAAATATACAGGCAAGCGAGTATGCGATAACCTGTGCAGCAATCGGAAGTGAGTTCGCCAGTGACTTCGACGCCACGAACTGTGCATTGCACAGCGACGTGGCGTTGTTTCTTGTCAGGCGTCGAGTGCAGATGTTAGCACTCACAGCGACTTCAAGGCATAGTTCCTGCCTAAGTTGCACGACCAGTTAAAACGATGAAGGAATCTCATTCCTACGGGATGAGGGGTTCTATTTATGTCTGATCCGCACGCTGCAGCCGGGAACCGCGAAAGCACGGAACTGAAGTCGACGGCCAACGAGTTGACGTTTCGCTCGTCACCGGAGGCTACGCTTGGAGTGGAGCTGGAGTTCCAGATCATCGATCGCGAAAGCCGAGACCTGGCTCCGGGGGCCGTGCGTATTCTGAAGGAATGCGAGGCGGAAGCGATTCCGAATGTAACGGCTGAGTTGATGCAGTCCATGATCGAGCTGAAGACGGGTGTATGCCGGAATGTGAGGGAGGCGCAACAGGAAATCGTGCAGAATTTGAGGAGAGTTCGGAACATTGCCAGTTCTCTGGGCTATGAACTGGCGATGGGAGGCACTCATCCGTTTCATCGCAGCGGCTCGGACGTCGTGTTTCCCGCCGAACGTTATGAACGCATTCAGGAACGGCTCTCCTGGCTCACCGGGCAGCGCGTCGTCTTCGGGCTGCACGTTCATGTCGGCGTTCCCAGCGGCGATATGGCGATGGGTGTGATCGGTATGCTCGTGCAATACCTGCCCCACCTGGTCGCGGCGTCCGCAAATTCGCCGTTCTGGCAGGGAGTCGACACGGGATTGGCATCGACTCGAGTGGCACTGTACCGCTTACTGCCTCATGCGGGCGTGCCGCGTCACTTTCGAGACTGGAAGGAATTCCGCAACTTCTACAAAGTGATGCGGGACTGTCGTGCGATGCAGTCAACGAAGGACATTTATTGGGACATCCGCCCCTGCCCGCAGTTTGGCACGATCGAGATCCGCATTTGCGATATGCCGGATTCGCTCGCCACAACGTTTGGTCTGGTCGCTATGATCAGGAGTCTGGTCATCTCGGCGCAACGGCTCCTTGAAGAGAAGCCTCTGCTGCGCCGCGGCGATATGCGGCGGCACTGGATTGCGATTGAGAACAAGTGGCTGGCAACGCGCTACGGTTTAGAGGCACTGTATATCCGAACGCCCAGCGGCAAGCGGGCAACTCTGATGCAGGACCTGGCGGTTCAGATGACCCGACTGACGCCGATTGCCCGCGAATCGGGTGACTATCCGTTTTTGTCGGCCCTTCTGCCGATCGAGAATTTCCAATCGGGCGCCGATCGCCAGCGTCGGCTGTTTCGCGACACCGGAAGCTGGCCAGCCCTGGTCGATGACATGACGACGCGTCTGGCGGAGGAGTTGAAGAACGCTCATGTGTGAATTGATGGGTTTATCATTCGATCGGCCGATTTCTGCCGACTTTTCCATTCGCGAGTTTGCGCTGCGCGACACCGACAACGCCAATGGATGGGGACTCGCCTGGTATCCGGATCGTTCTGTGACCATCATCAAGGAGCCGCTGGAATGGAGGCAAAGTTCCCACACGAAGTTCCTTGAGGCCTATCATGGCCTGCGTTCTCGCCTCTACATTGCCCATGTGCGGCATCAGACGACCGGTGGTTTGCCGACTCATTCAGACACGCATCCCTTCAGTCGTGAACTCGGCGGGCGAGATTTCTGTTTTGCCCACAACGGCACCTTGCCGGATTTTCAGGACTTGGCACTGAGTCGATATCAGCCTGTGGGTGGCACGGATTCCGAGCACGTGTTTTGCCACCTCCTGGCAAAGATCGCTGAACGAGACGATATGTTGAACACTGCGTCCAGCTGGCAATGGCTTCATCGGCAACTGGGCGAATTGAATCAGCACGGTAAGCTGAACTGCCTGTTGTCTGACGGACAGCGGCTGTTCTGTTATCACGACGCGACCGCGTGGAAGGGACTGAATCTGCGCCGCGTCAGCATCCGAGAGGGACAGGAGAGGCACTTCGAGGATGTGGGCATTGCCGTCGATGTCAAAAAAGACGGCGCAGCGCAGCCCGTCAATTACGGCTATGTCATCGCCACTTGTGCGCTCAGCAAAACCGGCTGGACCAGCTTCCATCCCGGCGAATTGATTGTCCTGGAAGGAGGCACCGTCTGTTTCTCAAGCCAGACCGAGCAACGAAATGTTCCAGTCGTCGTGAGTTCCACGTCCGACTGAGGCGAACTGACATGCCCCCGCCAGCCGGCACTTCAGCAGAGTGGCCACGCCAGGCAGCAGGCAAGTAGCCCGATTCCGGTGAGAGCCACACCGTCCTCAGGAAGACCGAAAGCCCTCTACCTTGTCAACGAAACGGTTCCTGACAAGAATCGCACTTTCGCGCCAGAAGTTATGTCATGTCCCGTCCTCGCTCAAGTGCTTTCGAAGGATGTAATGTCAGGTGCTCGGAAAGCGGATCTATCGCGGGTGTTCATGGTGCAGCGAAGCGGCGATTCGCTGCTGAAGTCCGCAAAAACTCGTCGCATCGGCGCTCCCAATTTGGTGCGCGCTCTTCTATACTCATTTCCTCCCCTTTGCCTCGTGCCCATGCCGCCCCCGCCTCCGCCCACCGCTGCGACCATCGCGCTTTGTATCAAGAACCTCGGCCTATGAACCACGTCAGCCTGATTCGACTTTGGCTGTTCGCCTTGATTTACTCAGGCGTCTGCGTTCCGACTGCGGCGCCAGCTGATGATTATCAGGACAATGTCGTGCCGTTCATGCAGCAGTACTGCATGGATTGCCATGCCGGCGCGGAGGCAAAGGGTGAACTCGATCTCACCCGGTTTAAAACGGCGGACGATGTCATTGGCAGCTTTCGTCGGTGGAAGCACGTCATTGAATTCATTCGTGATGGAGAAATGCCGCCGGAAGATGCTCCACAGCCTGCTGTCACCGATAGCAATCAGGTCGTGGCGGCGATTGAATCGATTCTGATTTCCGAAGCGAAGAAGCAGGCAGGCGATCCGGGAGTGGTGCTGCCGCGGCGGCTTTCCAACACCGAATATGATGTCAGCATTCGGGAACTCACGGGCGTTGACATCCGGCCCACGAAAGATTTTCCCGCTGATCCGGCGGGAGGCGAAGGCTTCGACAATACCGGCGAAGCACTGCGGATGTCTCCCAATCTGCTGAAGAAATATCTGGCCGCCGCTCAGCTTGTCGCTGACCACATGGTGCTCAAACCGGACGGCATGTTCTTCGCACCGTTCCCGGTGACATCCTACAATGAACGCAGGAAGCTGACCGAACAGGCCATCATTGATTTCTATAACGGTCACTCGGTCAATACGCTCGATTACCTCGACGCTGCCTGGCGCTTCCATAATCGGGCCGCGGACCAGATCCATCTCAACATCGAAGAATGGGCCGCCACACGCGGGTTGAGTGGAAAGTATCTGTCGATCATCTGGAACACATTGAATGCGACCGGATCTGAATCTGCGTTTTCCCGTGAGTTGAGCCAGCGCTGGCGGGCGATCCCGGCGCCGACGGATGCTGTGCAGCGGCCGGAGGAATTGATGTCGCTGGCCGAGTTCATTGAATTCAATCGATCGCTGCTGGCTCCTCCTCCTCCGCAACTGATTCAGTCGAACGCCGGCAACTGGCCGATCCGTCATCTGGCGTTTCGAACTAAGGTTGCCGCCGGTCGGGACCATTTTGATCCAGCCGCGATGAAGTCCGAAGCTTTACTGGAGCCGATCAGGATTTCGAAGCCTCGGGACGCGTCGCATGAATCACTGTCGCTGTTCATCCAGGTCGACCAAAGATTCTCTGACGACGAAGCGTATGTCATCATCAAGCAGCCGATTTTCAGTCAAGCCGATCATTTGCCACGCAACGACGATGAAAAGAAGAATCACACTATCGAGTCGCTGCGAAGCGTGCTGGCCAGAATGGCTCCTGCCGTGCTCGAGTCCCTGAAGTTTGGCTTCGATCCTGTCGGTGAGGGTGTTGATGCGGATTCGTTTGTCGTCAAGGTTCCGGCCACAATTGAAATTCCGATTTCGTTGGAGATGCAGCAGGAACTGGACGGCAGGCACCTGCTGCTTCCATGTGTTCTCGACCTGAAGCACAGCAGCAATGGCAGCGTTTTGGTACGGTCCTCGCTGCGTGAACCGACGCAGAATCGTTTTGATCGAGGTGCCCGACTTCTGATCAATCCGAACGGCCCGGCGGCGCGCGACCTGAGCCTGGCAGCGGAGACGTTCTTTCAGGCATTCCCCGATCGCTTTTATTACGTCGATGACAGCCGAGGCCTTGCGGCGGGCTTTCATCTGGTCGAAGGTTTCTTCCGCGATGATCGACCGCTGGTGGAAATGGTTCTGAACGACGAAGAGCATGCCGTATTGGACCGGCTGTGGGAGGAATTGAACTTCGTGACAGAGGGTGCCGAGTCTCTGCTGCGTGGCTTCGTCTGGTTTGAACGATCCGAACGTGAGGTCCTGCACGATGAGCGATTTGATTTCCTGCGGTCCGAAGATCCCGATCTGGTGGAAGAGAATAAGCTCGGCCGATTCGAGAGGCTGTATCTCGACAAACTGGGTGTGAAACGCGTCGGCGATACGCTGGAAGCCGAAACACCCGATGACAAGTACCGCATGATTCATGGCTTCTTTGATGACATCCGCGCTGGTCTTGCACTTCATCGTGAACTGTTATCGTCTGCTGAAACGAAGGCTCTGTCGGACCTCGACACATTCGCCCGTCGCGCGTACCGTCGTCCGCTGCGTGTCGAGGAGCGTGAATCTTTGATGCAGCTTTACCAAACTCTTCGCGGCGAGGGTCAGAATGTCCAAGGCGCGCTGCGAGGCGTGCTGACGGTCGTGCTGATGTCGCCGGAATTCTGCTATCACTTTTCCAGGGTGGCTGACGGGGCAGGGGTCTACCCGCTGAGTGATCAGGACCTGGCCAGTCGGCTGAGTCTGTTTCTGTGGTCTTCGCTGCCGGATGACGAACTGCTGGCCGCGGCAGAAGATCACCGACTGCAGAACGAAGATCAACTGCTCTTGCAGACCAGCCGAATGCTGAAGGATCCGCGGATCAGCACGTTCGCGCGCGAGTTCTTCGGTCAGTGGCTTCGGTATCGGGATTATCTGCAGAAAGATCCCATCAACGCTCCGGCATTTCCCGGCTACACCGACGAACTGCGCGAGGCGATCTTTGAAGAACCTGTCCGACTGGCAACTCATTTGATTCAGACCG
Organism: Planctomycetaceae bacterium; assembly: GCA_037719765.1. GTDB lineage: Bacteria > Planctomycetota > Planctomycetia > Planctomycetales > Planctomycetaceae > SXXK01. The sequence goes on along the minus strand of JBBJME010000008.1, from coordinate 34,120 downwards.
ATCGTCCCGTCACTGAGCTGCTCAACAGCGATGAGACGTTCGTCAACCGGATCCTCGCGGCACATTACGGCGGCGATGTGCAGAAGCAGTATCTGGCGCAAGCATCCGCGCAGACCCGGGCGAGTGTCGATGCGGGGAAATCATGGTATCCTGTGAGCGGACTTAAGGCAGAAGGGCGAGGCGGACTGTTCGGGATGGCCATCATCCTGACAAAGAATTCTGCGGGCGAGCGGACGAGTCCGGTCAAGCGGGGATTCTGGACGGTGCATCATTTGCTGGGCCAGCATTTTCCACCTCCTCCCGCCGACGTACCGGAACTTCCGAAATCAGAAACGGAAGCCAGCCAGACAATTCGTGAGCTGCTGGCGACTCACGTGGCTGATGCAAAGTGCGCCATGTGCCACAAGCATTTTGACAGTTTTGGACTGGCGATGGAGGGCTTTGACGCGACTGGCCGTTCGCGGACGAAGGACAGTGCCGGACGTTCCATCGATAATCTGGCCGAATTGCCGAACGGAGAAACTGGCCGGGGAATTCCGGGGCTGATCGAGTATATTGAACAGCATCGACGTGACGAGTTTATCCGGACGTTGTGCCGAAAATTTCTGGGGTATGCTCTGGGACGTTCGGTGAAACTGTCGGATGAACCACTCCTGGCCGAAATGGAAACCCGCATGGCCGCAAATGATTACCGTTTTTCTGGGCTGTTTGAAGTTGTTGTTCGAAGTCCTCAATTCCGTCAGCAGCGTGGTCGCGACTTTGTGACGGCCAGCCAACCCTGAGTGTCATTCACAGAAAGTCACCGCCTCATGAACCGCCGACGCAACTCACCTCGCGTTTCACGACGTCTCGTGCTGAATGGACTTGGAGCCACGGTCGCACTTCCGTGGCTGGAGTCTGTGAAACTGTTCGCAGCGGAGACGGCAAAGACGTCGCCAAAGCGATTTGCCTTTCTGTTTTTCGGAGACGGCATTCATCCTCCCGAATGGTGGTCTAAAGGAAGCGGTGCCGATCTGGAACTCGGCCCGGCGTTTGCGTCGCTCGAACCGGTCGAGCAGAAAGTGAATTTCATCCACGGGCTGGCGCATCCGGACAATGTTGTCGGCGGACACGCCAAAGGAGCCGCCGGAATTTTGACCGGGATTCAGCCTCAGGGTGGTCGCCAGATCCGCGCTGCCACGAGTCTGGATCAGTACCTCGCTCAGCGTTTTGGTGATGAAACGGTTTTGCCGAGCCTTGTCCTGGCCTGCGAACGTCCCGTAAGCGGATTCCATGAGTCGGGTTATTCGATGATGTATTCCTCTCATGTTTCCTGGAGTTCACCGGTTTCTCCAGTTCCTTCAGAGCTTTATCCGTCACTGGCGTTCGACAGCCTGTTTGAAAGCAAGAGCAACCGGACGCACATTAGCGTGCTCGATCATGTGCTTGAACAGTTGAACGATGTTTCCCGATCCGTGTCGAATTCAGACAAAGCCAAAATCGACGAGTATACGACGTCCATTCGCGAAGTCGAACAGCGGCTCGTGAAACTGCAGGAGCGACCTGACGCAGAATCCGACAGTCCTGACGCCCTCAAATCGCTGCGCCCGTCGGATGGACTCCCGAATCAGATTGATGAACACTCGCGTCTGATGTGCGACATCATCGCGCTGGCATTCCAGACCGATCGAACTCGCGCGGCAACGCTGCTGCTCACCAACAATCTTTCCGGACAGGTGTATCCGTTCCTTGGCCTGCGCCAGGATCACCACAACTTTTCGCATGGCTGGCAGAACAAAGAGTATGCGTCCATCACAAGGTTCTGGGTGCAGCAGTATGCTTATCTCGTGAAAAAGCTGGACTCCATTCAGGAAGGGGACGGCACTGTGCTAGACAACTCCTGCATCATGCTGGCCAACGAGCAATGGACGGCCCACAACGCTCCGAAAGTTCCGCTGCTTGTCTCCGGCGGACTTTCTGGATCGCTGCAGACCGGACGCACGCTGGAATACGAAAACGCCAAAGAACGCAATCTGTCATCTTTCTTCCTCAGCGTCCTCGATCGCATGGATGCTCCGCTGCCAGAGTTTGGCAGTGCCACCGAACAGCTCGTCGGTATTTAGCATGCCTGACAAAACCGGGACTGGCGCCCGACTGTCAGTGAGCGTGCCACCGCTGAGGATCGCATTTTCCAGCGTCGATACATCGTCTGCTGTCTTCATATCGACCATCGGATCCTGATCACTTGTGAAATTTCTCGACTCAGGAGTCGCGGCGATATTTGCTTGCACGGGGTTCAAATCCACGTACGGCATTCAGGCCAGAATCGCGGCACTCTGCACGGCCGATCGCGCAATCGACTCTTGGGTTGCGGGCGAAGCCCGCGCTAGGCAAAAAACAACCGACCTTTGGAGTGCGGTGACTCGTCACCGCTTTCTTTTTCAGAAAATTGGCTCTGGAAACGACGTACGTTTGTTCTGCCGACTTCACGTGAAATTTAAATTGAATGTACTCTGTTTTCCCATGCCAATTGACAAAAACACCGTGTTGGAAAGGCAAAGCGGCGACAAGTCGCCGCACTCCAATTGACTGCGCTTGTTTCAGGGCTAGGCAGTCCCCGTATTTATTGAGACTATCACTGAATTGCGTGACCGCAGTAGCACATTACAATCCGGTTCCCGATTCCGTGAACGGGGATTGCTCGACCCGGCAGAATTTCGTCTGACCAGGTCCAGGAAACAGGAATTAACTTCGCGGAGTCGCAATCGACACCAACTCGAAGCGTCAACGAGGTGTGTTCGACAGAGCCTCGCCGGCGCTTCAGATGAATCCGGTGCCGTACCTCGCTCGATCACGGCCGCGTGAAAAACCAGATTGTTCACATTTCTTACCCATTCAGGAAGATCCTTCGGAGCCCCTGCCATGACCGACTCTTTGAACCGCCGTGATTTTGTAAGATCTTCGTCAGCGGGTATCGCTGCGGCGTCATTGTTCAGGACAACAGCAGCACAAACGCCGCGCGGTGCAAATGAAAAACTCGTGGTCGCGCTCATCGGCTGCGGCGGACGAGGGATGAGTGACGCCGACCGATTCAAAAACCTGCCCAACGTCGAAGTGGCCTGTGTCTGCGACGTGGACGACGCACGACGCGCGTCGGCAGCGAAGAGCCTGAACGTTCACGCCGACAGGGCATTCTCGGACATGCGACGAGTACTCGATGACAGGTCGATTGATGCCGTCATCGTGGCAACTCCCGATCACTGGCACTCGCCCGCATCGATTCTGGCATGCGATGCGGGAAAGCACGTGTATGTCGAGAAGCCGATTTCACACAACATTCGTGAAGGCCGGCTGCTTGTTGAGGCGTCGGCGCGCAACAGGACGCTCGTGCAGCATGGCACTCAATGCCGCAGCACGAGCACCATGATTGAAGCGGTGCAGCGGCTGCGCGAGGGAATCATCGGTGACGTGCTCGTGGCGAAATGCTGGAACATCCAGCGTCGTGGTCAGCTGCCACCCGGCAAAGAAACATCGCCGCCCGCGGGCTTTGACTACGACTCGTGGGTTGGGCCGGCGACGATGATTCCCTATCGGACAAACCGCGTCCATCAGCGCTGGACCATGTGGTATCACTTTGGTGTCGGCGAGGCAGGAAACGATGGTGTTCACGATCTCGACTACACGCGCTGGGGTTTGGGCGTCGAGACGCATCCCACGAAAATCTCGGCGAACGGGGGCAAGTACTTCTTCAGCGATGAGACCGAATTTCCCGACACGCAGCAGGCAACGTTCGAATACCCAGGAGACGGCAGCACCGGCAGCCGGCGACTGCTGATTTACGAACAGCGACTCTGGTCCACCAACTACCCGCACAATTGCGACAGCGGAGCTGAGTTCTATGGGACGAAGGGACAGATGTTTCTCAGCCGGCGCGGAAAACTGTCGGTCCTTGATGACCGAAATGCGGCAATGAAACTCGACGTGCAACTCGTAGCACAGGACGATGCCGCACATGTGAAGAACTTCTGCGACTGCATCCGCAGCGGCACGAAACCCAATGCCGACGCCCTCACAGGACATCTCTCGACGTCGCTCGCTCACCTTGCCAATATTGCCACGCGCGTCGGTCGCTCACTGACTTTTGATCCAACGAATGAGCAATTCCTCGGAGATGACGAAGCCAACCAGCTGATCCGCCGCGAGTACCGCGATCACTGGGGCACGCCACATGACTGACGAACCGCAGGACGATCGACTCGTCAAGCCCCGAAGCAGAAAGCCCGAAAGTCAGGCCGCACTGCAGAATATGTCATGAATAGGATTGAGTTTCGTACTTACCTCGCAGGAACGGTGAAAACACGATATCATGCAATCTCTTCCGTCCGGAAGAGAGAATCGTGTTGACTCCAGTTGGATGTCCGACCATTGCGGCTTCGATGCCGTAAATCAAACAAGAAGGTACAAGTATGTCGAAGCAGAAATCCGGAAAAACCAAGCACCAAATGCATGAAATCGGCGAAGAAGCATTGGAGGCGGCACAGGCGAAAAAGGCTGGTTCAAAATTTGAGTGGCATTATGGTCGGGTGACAGGACTAGGCCATTTCGAAATCGCGGGTGGCCGCAGCGTTTCAATTGCCTGGGAAGGTGGCGGCGTGTCGTCACAGCAGGGTGAGATCAGTGACGAACAATGGGAGATTTTCAAGCTGGCGTTTTCTACTACAGGTCGAATCGCCATCCTGACCGACTTGACAGATGAAGCGGCCTTATATGATTATCGATTTCTGGAAGCTGTCAGGTAACGGCGTTCATTCATTCGCACCGTCGAGTGCACTCAGGAGAGCCATCGCATTGTCAACGCTGCCAGTTGCCTTCAACAGCTGCTGGGCGATCTTGATCGCCTCAATCCATTGAGCAGCACCAACAGGATGACCTGTGCTCCATTGCGTGTTTGTTTTTTTGCGTGCGGCCACCATGTTTTTCTTGGTTTTTACCACAAAGATGCGGTCAGAATTTACGGTGTGACCAAACTCATCCTTTACCGCAGCGGCCACTTCCGTAGAGTTGGCGGTTGGCATTTTTTTTATCACTCGGCGAATCGCGGAGCTTTTATTCTTCTTCGGGTCTTGATTCTTGTGAGTCTTTTTTGCCGCCATGCTGACGCCCTTTGAACCATAAAAGAATTGGATCGAATGAACTGGTCACAGCGTACGCATTTTGGTGAATTCGCGCTGGTGCTGTGCTCGGTAGCTTATCCTGATTCGCGATTTTTATCAACCATTGCCGTGCCTCGCTCCGTTGCGTGAGATGCTGAAATCCAGCGGAGCCTGCGACCCGGCAACAGGCACTGTCGTTGTGAGCCACGACAATCGCCCGGAAGTCCTCGCATTCAACTCACTGAACGATGAATCTGCGGCCTCAGTCATGTAACTGCACGCACGCAGGATCTGAATAGTATGGTGACAGAATGAACAAGTACATGCTTCAGAAGAGTCGATTGACCAGGGATCCGTCCGCGAGAATCGCACGTGCATTGCTGTCGCACACACAATGAGCAGCGCTCGTCTTCACATCCGGAAGGCTGATGCTCTCGACCTGCCGGATCTGGGTCGCCTGAGTGCCGAACTGGCTCGACTCCATTTGTCATTTGACGCGGATCGATTCGCCGTGCGAGAGCTCACTGAGCAAGTCTTCACAGCGTTCTTTTCCGAACAGCTTGGTCGACCAGATGCGCAAGTCCTGGTGGCGGAGCAGGATGGGGCTGCGGTGGGTTATGCGTTTGTGCGTATGGAGCCCGCGAGTCTCGAAGATCTGCGAGGTGCAGGTGCCTGGCTTCACGACCTGTATGTCGATCCGGTGGCACGCGGGAAAGCCATCGGCAGACAGCTGGTCCAGGCGGCGATCGATGCGGCCTCCGGCCTTGGCTCCGACAGCCTGATGTTGTCGGTCTCTCCCCAGAACAAACCAGCCCAGCGCCTGTTTGAGGAGATGGGACTGAGAGCCACAATGGTAGAGATGCGCGTGGACCTGAAAAACAAAGTTGGCCAGTGCTGACACCTTTTGTGACGATTTTTGACTGCAGTTCAATCAGGTCGGTCGTTTAACGGCCAGAAGTCGTTGCCCTTCGGGGTTAGCAAAATGCATCTCTTTCCAGAAGTGGTTCCGTTGCCATGTCAGGCCATTTTATGAATAGCTTTCCACACCGGGGAATTCTGCGATCCTGAATGCTGGACTCTGAATTTTGATGCCACGCAGGGCATTCTCAAATGCCATTGCGACGGTTGGTACGGCAAGTGCTTTCATTTGTGTCCGGGAACGAGCTCGTGACGGAACTGGAAAGTCGGAAATCACATGGACCTCACTTCAGATCATCCCTATTGGTTTCTGAAGAATGGATTGCTCGACACATATGCTTTTCCGGTTGACGACGTAAACTGCGATGTTGCGGTCATCGGAGCAGGCATCACTGGCGCGATGGTCGCCCAGCGTCTGAGTGCGAGCGGCAGATCGGTCGTCGTTCTGGATGGCCGCGACGTCTGCCGAGGCAGTACGTCTGCAAGTACAGCCTTGTTGCAGTACGAAATTGATGTGGCGCTCGTCGAAATGGCGAAGATGATCGGCCGAAGCAACGCAGAGCAGGCGTATCGATTGTCACATCAATCCATTGATGACCTGGAAAAGCTCGTTGAGGAGATTGGCTCCGGGTGCGGTTTCCGTCGGAAGACGAGTATTCAGATCGCGTATTCACGCAAGACCGCGAAGCTGCTGGCCGATGAGCATCGAGCCAGAAAATCTTTGGGACTTGACTGCAAATACCACGAGTCTGACGAACTCTTCGAAACCTTTGGGCTGCGGGGAGTTTCCGCACTGAGCAGCAATCAGTCCGCATCGTGTGATGCTTATCGACTGGCTCATGATCTGTTACGAACATCGGTCGCGAATGGTGCGATGGTTTTCGATCGCACTCAGGTGACGGAATTTGACTGTTCGAAGAATGAAGTCACGCTGAAAACTTCCAGAGAGATTCGCGTGTCCGCAAAGCGAGTTGTGATCGCCACTGGATATGAGGCCCAGACGATGCTCAAGGAACGGATGGTGAATCTTCACAATACCTATGCCGCTGTTTCGCAGCCTCTCGCATCCGTCTCACCGTGGAATTCTGACTGGATCCTGTGGGAAGCAAAGTCGCCCTATCTCTATTTGAGATGCACCGACGATAATCGGATCCTTGCAGGAGGCGAGGACGACCTTTTTAACAGTCCCAAACTACGCGATGCCTCGATCGTGAAGAAGGCTGGTATCATTCATCGCAAAACGCGGGACCTTATTCCCGATCTCGAATGGGAAGTGGAGTTCGCATGGGCTGGAACGTTCGGTACAACAAAAGACGGACTGGCCTACATCGGTGAATCGCCGGAATATCCTGGTTGTTATTTCACACTGGGTTTTGGCGGCAATGGAATCACTTTCAGCGTGATTGCCGCCAATATGATCACGGAAATGATTTGCGGTGTGGAGCCAGCAAATGCGCACCTGTTTCGTTTTGGCCGTTAAAAGTTCCCGGAACGCCTGCCGGAGACACGGGCGACATCGATTATGGCTGAGCCGCAAACACGTCCACCCGTGCCAGCCGAGTCATATTTCCAATCCTTTCAACGCACTTCACGCCATTCCGCTTTCAGCACCAGCCGCAGAATCCGATCAGAATTCCACGCCACGCCATGTCAAGTAAAAGCTTTGTCCCCGTTGTTCTCTTTGGTCTCAGATTTCAAATCTGAAATCCGACACCTGAAGTCCACTTTCCGCCTGTCATTTTGATTTCCTTCCGGCGTTCAGGCAGGATTTTACAGCCACATATGATTCGCATTGTCAGTTCCCGAAAGCAGATATTCCAAGGCTTCTGCGTTTGCGGGCGACTGTTTGCAATGAGACGCCCAGCTGGTCAGCAATTTTCTGGTCTGGCGCCTTCCCCAGCATTCGCAGGAATTTTTGAGTCCATTTCGCGCGGGGCCGGTGAGAATCTGCCAGCAGGGGAATCGAATGTCGCTGGCGATAACCGGTGACCCGCGCCGCTTGAACTCCGAGTTCAGCGGCCATCTCCCGATCGGTCTCCCGGCCCAGACGAGCGACAACTTCAGGAGTCCAAAGTGCATCAGCCTGCTTAGCGACGAAATTTGGAATCCCCAGCTGATTGCGCCTGATTGCGACCTGGTGGCGATGAACCCCGATCTGTCGGCCGACCGCCGCGTCCGGCCTCTTCCCCAGAATTGCGGTCTGTTTCTTTGTCCAATGATGGCCCGCCTTGGCGCCTCGCTGAATGGCCGCAATTCCTGAACATCGCCGCTTCCACGCGACGGTGGAACTGTCAATACCGATCCGCCTTGCAATTTCGGCGTCACTGACCTTTCCCAGCATCTGAATCTGCCGCTGTGTCCATCTGTGTCGCGTTTCACTTACTGGCCTGCCGAATGCAGCGATCCCGCGACGCCGGCGCTGGACGTACACACTGGAGGCCGCCACGCCCAGTTGCTCCGCAAGTTGCTTGTCAGGCACTGTGCCCAGCAGAGCCAGCTGTTTCGCATTCCATGCCACCAGTCGCCATCGTGGAATGTCTCTCGAAATGCGTGCTGTTCGCACACGCGATATCGAAAGGAAATACTCTTGAGCGAGTTCCGAGTCGGGTCGTCGCCCCAACTGCTCGATCAGCGCCGAAGGCAGTTTGATCCTGATAAGTTCAGTTTTCTCCGCCGCCATACGCACTCCTCTTCGCGTCTACAACAAGTCGAATCGGGCGAAATGAGACCTGCCCGCCTTCGATCCTGTGATGTTTCAATACCCTTGCAACCAGCGGTCATTGTACTCAATCGACCTCTAAGGTCAACAAAGGGCGGTGTCCCCGTGATGTTCTTCCCCGTGTGCGCATCGTCCCCAAGCAAAAAGCACCGCCGCACCGTCCGGGTCATCACATGCACGACCGCAATCTCATCCGCCGCAAACACATCCACCCGTGCCAGCCGTGCCACCTTTCCATTCCTTTCAACACACCTTCACGCCATTCCGCTTTCAGCACCTCCCCAGAATAATATTAGAATTCGAGGCAGTTTCATATAAATGGTGTGTCCCCATTGTCTTCCGTGTCCCCAGTGTCTCCCATTGTCTCTCCGACGGGGATCGTCGGGGCACATTGTTCTGAATCTGATCTCGGGAATTCTCCTGCATGGATGTAGGTGGAATTCCCGGATGGAATAGTCACGGTTACACTGCGTCAATTCGAAAAGTGAATTGAACTGAGCAACATCATCACACGCTGCTGCGATCGACCGTTTTAATCAGAGTACGACACGAATGACAAGACAACACGACGTTGCGATTCTTGGAGCGGGCCCGGCAGGGAGCACGGCGGCAACACTGCTGGCGCAACGAGGACTGGATGTGGTGGTTCTGGAAAAGGATCACTTTCCGCGATTTCATATCGGCGAATCGTTGCTGCCGGCGAGCGTCTGTATTTTCGAACGGCTGGGAGTCAACGACAGGATTCGTGAAACGTCCATTCGCAAACCTGGCGGAATATGGCTGTACGGACCAAGAAAAGTTCCGGGCGACTTCAGCATTCCCGACAGTAAAGCCAGTTTCCAGCAGCATCCGTATTCTTATCTGGTTGAACGTTCGGTCTTCGATCAGGTCTTAATCCAGCGTTCGGCCGAATGTGGCGCCGACGTGCGTTTCGGCTGCGAAGTAACCGACTTAATTCAGTCTGATGGCCGCGTGACGGGTATTCGATACCGGGACGAATCCGGCACCGAGTCGGAGATTTATGCCCGCCAGATTGTTGATGCCACGGGTCTGCGTTCCCTGGTCCCGACGAAGCTGCGCCTGCGCGAGCGAACAATGCCGCATCGCATGGGTATCTACGCTCAGTACTCTGCCGACTGCATGCGAGAAGACGCGGGAAAAGGCTGGTTCCTGGGACAAATGTTCTACGACGGCTGGACGTGGCTGATACGGCTGCCCGGGAACCGGTTTTCAGTCGGTGTCGTGCTGTCCGTGGAGCGGTTTCGCCGATCCGGTTTGTCGCCGACTCAATTGCTGGAACGTCTGGTTCGGGAGAACGAACTGTTAAACAACGGGATGTCAGCAAATCGTGAACGGATTTCTGACGTTTTCGTCACGGGACAAATGGGCAACACATCAACACAGCTCGCCGGAGAAGGCTGGGTAGCGGTCGGCGATGCCGCCTATTTCATCGACCCATGCTATTCATCCGGAGTTCACCTGGCAATGAGTTCCGGTGAAATGGTGGCCGATGTAATCGCGGAGCTGCCCCGATCCAGCGTCATTCCGGCGACGGCCATGAACGACTATCAGAAGAAGATGCGCAAACACGAATCGGCTGTCCTGTGCATGGTGGATGCCTTCTACATTGCCAGCCGCAGCACGGCCGTGCAAAAGATGGTGACCGGCCTTCAGGGAGGCTATTTTTCAAGGAAGTTTGTCACGTTCGTCGGTGGCGACTTCCGACAGAACTCAAGTTTCATCAGGCGTTTCCGAATCTATTCCAAAATCGTCAGTTTTCTTTTCGGCAATGATCCAGCGGTTCGTCCGGAAACGTCTCCGGATTACCTTTGCGACAATGGCGTGCCGGACTCCACTTCTCCGCCTGCTTCAGGGATGAGCGAAGTTTTCATCCGGCCTCCAGACGGGGCTCACCAGATCCCCATCGTTCGTCCGGAGGCGGCAGCCGCGTCAGGTATTCAGCCCTGAAAAGAACAACGGGGCAACCTGGTCAACCAGATCGAGAAGTTGTCGACGCCGTTCGACGAGGGTTCCAGTTTGATGTGTTCATCCGACTGAGCGGTCTGTGGAGCGGGATCCACAACATCGCCAAATCGGGCGATGACGCACGCATCAATGGGGTCCGTTTTTGCGTCGTAGCCGAGGCCCCTGGCAAAGTCACGCACCTGACGCGGATTGACAACGGCGAGTGCAATCTGCGGCTCACGCGACGGTTCGGGTTTGAATTGAAACGACTTGCGATCACGCTGACCCACGGTCTCGAAGGCCAGGGTCTCATCGATCTACAAGCCGCTGCTGCTCCGGGAACGCCGTCCCGGTGCAGCTTTCTTCCGTAAAGAAGACTTAGAGGCCTCCGAGCTCGAGTCACTGGTCTCTTCCGCATTTGTTGCGTCGTTCACGTCAGCGTCCCTCTGGATGGATGAGAATCGTTGTTTGCCTGGCATGAGTACAGAACCGGTTCATCATTCTCTCAAACACCAACACTCGAATGCAACGCAGAAATCTCGTTGGTTATCTTTCGTTTGCGTCCTGAGCCATGCTGACATAGCATTGCTCGCAGAAGTCGCCTGCGGAAACTCCACAGTGTGTGAATTTCTCCGCGACGGACGCTGTTCGTCGTGACGTTTTGGAAAGCTGTGGCAGCGACTCGACTTAATATGCCTGTCTCCGAAACAGCGTCATTTGAAAAAGGATTCCAGTGCGCGGTTCCGAAAACAATCCGATGGGCAGTGATCCCTTCAACCCGTATGCAGCACCGGAGAACATAGACTATGCCATTGCTGCCCCCGGTGAATCGGAGCTCGCCACGTTGAGTGAACGATTCAGTGGCGCGTCTCTGGATGGGCTGCTGATGTTGCCTGTGGTTTTTGGCGTGGTATTCGGATACACATTCTTCTCCGTTGAGCAGGGCGGGATTCCTGCGAGTATGTCAAGGGGTGCGGAAATTGTGGGCACCCTCATCGGCCTTGTCGTGGGGCTGGCCTGGTATCTGATTCTCAATGGCTACTTGCTGGCCAAACGCGGCCAAACCATCGGCAAACTCGCTGCGGGGACTCGTATCGTTGATTTCAACACTGGTGAGCTGGTGCCGCTTATTCCACTTCTGCTGAAGCGGAACCTGGTGATTCAGATTCTTGGTGCAGTTCCGTTTGTTGGTGGATTTGTCAGTCTTGCTGACGTCCTCATGATCTTTCGATCAAGTCGGCGATGCCTGCATGATGACATTGCCGGGACAAAGGTGATCAAGGTCAGAAAGATTGTATGAAATACCGACAAACAGGCACGCGACGTTTTCAATGACGACCAATGTATTTGCCATGTTATCACTGCTGTGTATTTCCGCAGATCCCCCATTCCCGTGAAGACAGCCGACAAGGCCATCACGGCGACCGGTTACCGAATTCCGAGCAGGTAGCTGAAGGAAAAACAAAGGTGTCAGGAACCGAATACGGCATTGTGATCGGAAACGGTTCCTGATACGAATGGCACTGTCGTGATTATAAGTTACTTCAGGTGCAGTGTTTACGCAATTCGGCCCTGAGGACATCACGCGGCTTCTGCATCAGCGGGTAACCGTGACGGCGGCGTTTAATTACACGGGGCTCCAGTCTTCCCGGTCGATCTCCGACTCGACATTCCGCAATCCGTTTCAGAAGTTCATCGCACTCCTTCTGCAACGCCGCTCGCGACATCAGCCCGCTCGCATGCACGGCCCAGCCGGCGAGCACGAATTGACAGGTACTCGTGAAACTGATTGATCGTGGTTTCTGTTTGCTCCGCAATGCCGCAGATGCTGCCGTCAGCCGGATGAGATTATACGCCAGAATCGTGGTGCGAAATTCTATGCGAACCATCTCAGGAGACTTGCAGCGAACGTGCCCCAGATTCAATGAATCCTTGATGCTTCGAATATCTAATTCCGAACTCCATCGAAAACCATAAAGCTCCGCAATGTCTTCCTTCGTGTACGCATTAACGTCCGTCATGGTTGTGACCACCGTGATCGACTTTGTACGTTTTCCTTTCTCGACAATCGCGTAGCGAAGTTCTCGCAGTTCCAGCGTCTCGGGAATAGTCGCGTATGTCTTTTCGTCCATCCATGCTGGTCGATCGGGCCTGGTCCAAACAATGAGATGATCGTACTTGCCAAGTCGACGGCCTTTGCGAAAATCAGCGCGGCGAAGATGGTGCAGCCGAGCACACACATCAACCTTTTGATTCAGCAACAGAGCGATCATCATGAACGAGCAGTAGTAGCGATCAAACACGACGACATCCCCGGCCATCAGAGACGCCATCATCTGTCGCAGCAGTGCGGATTCACCTGTTTCCTTACCCTTGTACGGCCCGAACACAACGTCCATCACAATCGCGGTCGCGAGTGACAGAATGGCAACGCTGCGAGCGATCGGCAATCCGACTCCCTTCTTCTGAGTTCGCGGGTGAGGAAATTCGGCCTGGTTCTTTTCCGTATCGGGCATCGTGAAGGTCAAGCCATCAATGAGTTTCGCATGACGTCGTTTCCACAGCCATGCTTCGTCCGCCTGCTGTTCGGCATCGTTGGCGATCTCGGTGCTGAGCTCGCGAAGAGCCGGTTCGGAAAGCTTGGCTCGAGCGCGACAATAGTCACCAGTGTCTGCCGTCGGAGCATTACGTCCGACCTGCAGGCAGAAGCTGATGATGCCAGCGACAGCCGCCTGGCACGCCGCTTCCTTCCGGTCTCGCAGCACCTGCCCGAGAAACGCCCAAAGCACGATCGAGGTGCTGTAAATACCATTCCCGCCAAACAGCCCGCCGTGCTTGCGGAAGATGCCGTTGATCTTCTCAGCGGTCACCACCGTTGCGAACGGCAACCCCGGCTGCAGCAGGAATCCATCCACGATCTCCTGGAAATTACCACTGCCTTCGCTGCCGGAATCTGATAGATTTTGAGGCATGAAAAAACCCTCCCTGGTTTCTGTGGGCACAGATTCACCAGAGAGGGCTTTCACTTTTGTACCAGAGACGGCAAAAACACGGCAAGTCCAGTCTCCAATGAAGTGAGTTTACAAAACAAACTCGCTTCATCAAAGACCAGACTACGCGCTAAGCAACATCCCGACAGTGCCATTCGTTCCTGATACCTTTATGTAATTCCGGTTGTCAGTTGTCAGTGTTGAGCGGCATTCCAGCGGGACTTCAGCCTTTCGGCACAAATGCGAATTTCGTGTGGCGTTTGGCGATTGCAGTGTCAAAGGTGGCAAACTCGCGGCAGCCCTGATTGCGGCTCATGGTCAACAGCAGTTCGTCGGACAGATCGGCGCCTCGGCGCACGGCTGCCAGGGAATGGCGGATTCTGTCTTCATCTTCAAACTGAAGATTGTGGACCTGCAACAGTCGGGCGAACGCGTCGGCGGTTTCATCTCGCGTCCAGTTGTAAAGACTCGACAGCACCCAGTCTGTTTCAACCAGCACGAGATCTGCGACGAAGAATCGGGCGGCCTTCCGAGTCAGCAGTTTCATGGTCGCTCTGTATTGCGCTTCGTCATCCCGAGTCAGATAACGAACCAGGACATTCGTATCGAGTCCGATCATCATTGTGACTTTCTGAATCGCTGCACCGCACCAGACCGAACGGCCTCCTTCATCTGATCATCGGACACCGGCTTCCTGGGCCGTTTTGTGGGAAACGTGTCGGCAAGTTCTTCAAATGTTGCTGACTTGGCACTCAGCAGGACTCGTCCGTCCGGCTCGATTTCATAGAGCAGCATGGACGATGGCTTGATTTGCAGAGCCTCCACCACGGCTTTGGGGATCGTTGTCTGATTCTTGGCGGTGAGTTTGGATGTGATGCTCATGCAAGGATTCTACCGTTAAACAAGGAATAGGGCAATTGGCAAGGATAGTATTCCATTCACGGAATCACTTCGCCATGGCGCACAACGCGGATTCCAGTTCTTTAACGGCGGTGGCAAGGAACAAAGGCGTCAGGAACCGAATACAGCATTTTGAGCGGAAACGGTTCCTGACACGAATGGCACTGTCGTGATTATAAGTTACTTCAGGTGCAGTGTTTACGCAATTCGGCCCTGAGGACATCACGCGGCTTCTGCATCAGCGGGTAACCGTGACGGCGGCGTTTAATTACACGGGGCTCCAGTCTTCCCGGTCGATCTCCGACTCGACATTCCGCAATCCGTTTCAGAAGTTCATCGCACTCCTTCTGCAACGCCGCTCGCGACATCAGCCCGCTCGCATGCACGGCCCAGCCGGCGAGCACGAATTGACAGGTACTCGTGAAACTGATTGATCGTGGTTTCTGTTTGCTCCGCAATGCCGCAGATGCTGCCGTCAGCCGGATGAGATTATACGCCAGAATCGTGGTGCGAAATTCTATGCGAACCATCTCAGGAGACTTGCAGCGAACGTGCCCCAGATTCAATGAATCCTTGATGCTTCGAATATCTAATTCCGAACTCCATCGAAAACCATAAAGCTCCGCAATGTCTTCCTTCGTGTACGCATTAACGTCCGTCATGGTTGTGACCACCGTGATCGACTTTGTACGTTTTCCTTTCTCGACAATCGCGTAGCGAAGTTCTCGCAGTTCCAGCGTCTCGGGAATAGTCGCGTATGTCTTTTCGTCCATCCATGCTGGTCGATCGGGCCTGGTCCAAACAATGAGATGATCGTACTTGCCAAGTCGACGGCCTTTGCGAAAATCAGCGCGGCGAAGATGGTGCAGCCGAGCACACACATCAACCTTTTGATTCAGCAACAGAGCGATCATCATGAACGAGCAGTAGTAGCGATCAAACACGACGACATCCCCGGCCATCAGAGACGCCATCATCTGTCGCAGCAGTGCGGATTCACCTGTTTCCTTACCCTTGTACGGCCCGAACACAACGTCCATCACAATCGCGGTCGCGAGTGACAGAATGGCAACGCTGCGAGCGATCGGCAATCCGACTCCCTTCTTCTGAGTTCGCGGGTGAGGAAATTCGGCCTGGTTCTTTTCCGTATCGGGCATCGTGAAGGTCAAGCCATCAATGAGTTTCGCATGACGTCGTTTCCACAGCCATGCTTCGTCCGCCTGCTGTTCGGCATCGTTGGCGATCTCGGTGCTGAGCTCGCGAAGAGCCGGTTCGGAAAGCTTGGCTCGAGCGCGACAATAGTCACCAGTGTCTGCCGTCGGAGCATTACGTCCGACCTGCAGGCAGAAGCTGATGATGCCAGCGACAGCCGCCTGGCACGCCGCTTCCTTCCGGTCTCGCAGCACCTGCCCGAGAAACGCCCAAAGCACGATCGAGGTGCTGTAAATACCATTCCCGCCAAACAGCCCGCCGTGCTTGCGGAAGATGCCGTTGATCTTCTCAGCGGTCACCACCGTTGCGAACGGCAACCCCGGCTGCAGCAGGAATCCATCCACGATCTCCTGGAAATTACCACTGCCTTCGCTGCCGGAATCTGATAGATTTTGAGGCATGAAAAAACCCTCCCTGGTTTCTGTGGGCACAGATTCACCAGAGAGGGCTTTCACTTTTGTACCAGAGACGGCAAAAACACGGCAAGTCCAGTCTCCAATGAAGTGAGTTTACAAAACAAACTCGCTTCATCAAAGACCAGACTACGCGCTAAGCAACATCCCGACAGTGCCATTCGTTCCTGACACCTTTATGTATCCCGCGTATGGAAGTGACCTGTTCGTTTCCCCGTTCGCCGTTCGACTCCAGATCGAACACACGCGACGCTCACGTGGAAGGCCAGGCAAGAAATGAACAAGCCCCAATCAATGAGCTGCGTCCCCTTTCTTTCTCCCCTTTCTTTCTCCTCCTTTCTTTCCTCCCCTTTCTTTCCTTTCAATGAGCTGCGTCCCCTTTCCTTTCTTTGCGTCCCCTTTCCTTTCTTCAATGAGCTGCGTCCCCTTTCCTTTTCCCCCTTTCCTTTTCCTTTCTTCAGATTTGTCACCAAGGAAATTCACAAGTGCAATTTGAGACCGGAGAGTTGTGTCGGGAAGAATACTCCGTTGGTCGAAGCAAAACCGTCGTTTCAGAAGTACCAACAGTCGAAAGCAGCTTGCCTCTGCAGGCTTCGGCGGATCCTACCGAAGCACGTTTCAGCCAGACGCTGAATTGCATCGGTCTCACGGGAGCGGATTGAGGGAACGCTCTGTGAGTCTCATTGTCGAGCTGTTGGAGCAGACAGTTGGAGTGCCTTGGGATTCTGTTCCAATAGACAAAGTGAATTCTTCTGGTGCGGAAATATGTTTCTTCTACGGGCGTCAGGCTGTCGAAAAACTGAAGGGTTTGCTACTGTTCAGAGAGGCCCTCTATTCCCTCCACCGAATTCTGGGTGAGCGTGTTTCAGTGAAAAAGCTGAGCGAATACGTCAAGACTGCAAAGGCGGTCGGAATCCTTGGCGTGTCTCCCAATACCCTTCGAACTTGGGCTGTGCAAGGAAAACTACCAATGCACCGCAACCCGGCAAACGGGTATCGACCATTCAAGCAAGCTGATGGAAGCGTACTTGCGAGAAGTCGTGAAGCCGATCCGAAGCAGGAGAATGGGCGGATAATCCCGGTTGGAGACAAAGAGTGAAGAAGTTTGCACCGTATGTTCTGAAGCTCGCAAACTTGGTTGAGCAATCGTCTGATCGAAGACGGTCGTTTCACCAAGATTCGATTACTTCTGCATTGAATGGTGAGCCCTCTCGCATGCTTCGAGATTTAGTCGACTTAGGAACTCGTAGAGAACATGGTGCATTCTTTTCTGGCTCTGAACTTGGCGGCTGCTTGACGAAGAGTTGGGCGAAACAGATTTCGCCACAGTCTGTGATCTGCGACCCTGCATGCGGTGGTGGTGACCTGCTTCTTGCTACTGCCAAGCTGCTTCCAATCAGAGATGGTCTGAGAGAGACGCTTGAAGCCTGGGGCACCAACTTGCGCGGAGTCGATATTCACGAGGAATTCGTTCAGTCCTCGAAATACAGGCTTGCATTGCAGGCGATCGCGTCAGGAGCAATACGTGAACGGATTAACCGTGACGATATTCTGGATTACTTTCCAGGCGTTCGACTTGGTGATGGTCTCCAAGCGACGGAAGAACTCGCAAACGCAACCCATATTGTCACCAATCCTCCTTTCGCTCCAACTCAGGCCCCAAAAGATTGCAACTGGACGAGTGGCATTGTCAATTCAGCAGCCCTCTTCATGGAGTCAATCGCCCGGAATGCAACGGAAAGCACAAGAATCTGGGCCATTCTTCCCGACGTGCTTAGAAGCGGGACTCGCTACGAAAAATGGCGACAGCTCGTTGCCTCACGACTCCGGGACATCCGCGTCGCACCGATTGGACAGTTTTCGAAACATGCTGACGTTGATGTGTTCGTTCTTGAAGGAATTGTCCGTTCTCACATCAACAGAAACGTTGGCAAGAACAACGCTTTCTTGGCTGAAACTCCTAAGGATTCCACTCAGGTCCTGGGAGATTTTTTCACTGTTCGCGTAGGTCCGGTTGTCCCTCATCGAAATCCGAGCGAAGGACAGAAGTTTCCTTACCTCACGCCACAAAACTGCCCGGCCTGGAAACAAGTGACCCACATTGATGAGTACCGTGGATTCATCGGAACACTCTTCAGGCCGCCTTTTGTTGTGTTGCGCAGAACATCCCGTTCCGACGACCCGTATCGGGCGGGTGCGCGACAGGGTTCGTTTGTGGCCTGCGGGGTGTAAAAATGTCAAGATCAGTAATCGACAAATACCCGTGACTCTGGAGCAAGTGGGCTGGTTTGGCGAGTGATTAGTGTCGTGGGAAATCTTTGTCGCTGGTACGATACCCAAAATTTTTTTCCCCTCCCGCCACAGACAAGGATGTCTCAATGGCACGCACCTCAAACACACTGCCTCCTGAAATCGCCAGCAAACTGGCCGAAGTGGCCCGAGAGCTTCGGGAACACATTTATGGCGAACAGGCCTGCCCGGAATGGGGCACTCGGTTTACTCAGATCGAAGACCAGGGGATGCAGGTCGGGCTGGAACTGGCTCGCGTGTTCATGCAGCAGTCGGTCCAGCATCAAGCCGATGGTGAGATACCGCCGCAGGCCTTCGATTGTGACGGCGAACAGGTGGTGATTATTGATAAAGATCGCCACCACGAAACCACCCTCGACACGCCTGCTGGCGAAGTCGAATGGAAACAACCGAAGACTCGACTGAAGAAATCCCGTCGAGATTTTTTCCCCTCAGGCCAAAGCGCTGGGACTTGATGTCGACGAAGCGCTTTCGCCATCGTTGCTGGAAAAAGTGTCGTACCTCGGCACACTGCTGAAGTCTTTTCGGCAGGGTGATGTGGCGATCGAAAAGCTGCTGGACATTTCGCTGGGCCATAAACGTCTGGAACGCATCACTGAACGCATCGGAGCCGAACGTCTGGTGGAAGCAGATCAGGAAGTGGTGGCCTTCAAAGCATTGACTCTCACAGAAAAACTGGCTGGCCCGAAGAATGTTCGGTCTCCTGTTTCGGCCGCCGTGATGGCGGATGGCGGTCGTTATCAGCGTTGTGAAAAGAACGAGTCAGGCGAAGGTGATCGTCGCACTCATTGGTTTGAAGACAAGGCCGGGCTGTGTCTGGAACTGGGCGGCCGTCGTGATGATGTGGCCGCTTCTCCCGATGCTGTCGATCCGTGTCCGCAGGTTCCCGGCTTTCTGATGAACATCGAACAGATCGAAACGCTGACTCGTGAAATTGGCAAAAAAGCCACGGAAAAGGTCGTTCTTTCAGAGGCCGACGAAAGCTCCATCAACGCATCGCACGTGGTAAGCGACCCGGCAATCGACACCGCCGACGATTGCCAGATCAATCTCGACGATGCCCGGACACTGTCGGATCTGGAACGAATCGTGGCGGCCGCACAGCAGTCGGCGTCCCGACATCAGGCCGCAGCCGATAGCGCTGACGATCTTCCGATGAGTCCCAAAGTGATCACGCGAGACCTGGTTGCGACTTTGGAAAACAGCCGTCACCTGGGCGAGAAACTGGCGGCACATGCATGGTCGTTGGGATTGTTTCAGGCGAAGTTCAAAGCGTTCGTCGGCGATGGCAGTTCGTGGATCTGGACGATCTTCGACAAGCACTTCCGCGCGTTCAAGTTCATTGCCGTGCTGGACATCATCCATGCCGTGACGTACCTGTTCGCCGCAGCGATGGCCGACCGAACGGAAGCCGAAGGAACGCCCGTGTATTGCCAATGGATGTCTTGGCTGTGGTCGGGGGATGTCTCGCAGGTGATCGCGGCTCTGGTCAAACGACAGTCGGAACTGGGATTGCCAACCGACGAAGATGGCCCGACCAGCGCTCGGCAAATCGTGAGCGGAGCGTTGACGTATTATCAAAATCAACAGTCGCGGATGAATTATCCTTTGTATCGCAAGCTGGGGCTTCCGATCACGAGCAGTCACATGGAGTCAGCGATCAAGGAACTGAATTTCAGGATGAAGGGGACCGAAAAGTTCTGGAGCAAACCCGGTGGCCAGAGCGTGATTCAGCTCCGCGCGGACAATCTTAGTGGAACCGACCCGCTTTCGGTGTTCTGGAAAGAAAGAGCCAAGAACCGCTCAGGC
Source organism: Planctomycetaceae bacterium (assembly GCA_037719765.1). GTDB lineage: Bacteria > Planctomycetota > Planctomycetia > Planctomycetales > Planctomycetaceae > SXXK01. Next base: position 13,752 of record JBBJME010000008.1, on the reverse strand, counting down.
CTGCGTCGCAGCGTCGGCTCCAAAAAATCCACCGCTCAAAAGTCCACCACGTGACGATCCCTGTCGCGCACCCTATCGGGCAATTGGAACGATCGTTACGGACAACCGACCAGTGGCGGTCGAAAACCATCTGCTAGTGCTAACGCCAAAGTCGGGAACGATCGCGGATTGCAAAAGGCTGATTCGAGTCTTGAAAGCCCGAACGACAAACGATTGGCTGAATCTGCGGATCTGCTGTCGTCATCTGACCGTCTCAGCGGTGAATTCAATCCCTTGGATTATGGAGACGAAATGACCACCGCACGGATTCGGTTTGCACCAGACATTCTCCGACGATTGGGAGAGGAATTGAATCCTCACCCCGCCGTCGGAATCATTGAACTCGTAAAGAATTCGTATGACGCGGATGCTCGCAAATGCACTGTAACATTAACGGACGTAGATCAGTCAGGGGGTCAGGTCGAAATCTCTGATAACGGCGATGGGATGACTGTGGAGCAGATCGAGCAGGGGTGGCTTGTGCTCGGGCATTCGCAGAAGGAAAAGAGTCGTCGAACCAGATTGGGGCGAATTCCTGCAGGTAGCAAGGGGCTTGGTCGACTTGCAGCGCTTCGGCTTGGACGCTTTGCCCATCTGGAAACCCGTCCACGATCTGATCGTGCGGCCGCTCACCAACTGCTGATCGACTGGAAGCTCTTCGACAAGGCATCGTTGATCGATGACGTGGACCTCGCGATCGACGTCCACAGTCGAAAAAAAGGTACGTCAAATGGGACGACTATCCGACTCGATAAACTGCGGGATCGAATAGGAAGAATGGAGGTCAAGCGACTTGCGAGGGCAATGCTGCTCCTCGCAGACCCGTTCGGTGAAAACAGTGAGGGATTTCAACCAACGCTCATAGCGCCAGAGTTTTCTGATCTTGAGGCGTTGGTCGAGCGGCGGTATTTCGATCACGCGTCGTATCATCTGGTCGCTGTGTTGAGCGACAAGGGCGAAGCGACTGCTCAGCTCTATGACTCACGCGGCGAAATCCTTTTCTCAGCGACACACAACGATCTGTTCCCAAAGGAAGTCGATCGCGTTGTTGAATGTCCATCTGTTGAGTTCGAATTTTGGACGTTCATACTAAACGGCATAACATTCGCGACACTTCCTGTAACCATACCGGAGGTAAAAGCATGGCTGTCAGAGTTTGGCGGTGTCCACATCTACCAAAATGGACTGCGCGTCGCGCCCTATGGGGATCCGGGGCATGATTGGTTGTCTTTGAATCTGTCACGCTCACGCGATCCAGAAGAGCGTCCCTCAACAAATAATTCCATTGGTCGAGTCAGAATCGAGGACGCAGAAGAGCTCCTTATACAGAAGACCGATCGATCCGGATTCATCGAGAGTCACGCGTTTCATGAGATTCGCCGGTTTGGAAAAGCAGCGTTAGACTGGATGCAGGATCGCCGGATGGAGCTCGCGGAAAAGAAGCGAGCAAAAGCGAGGACAATCGCTCCGAAGCGTACAAGCAAAACGAAGCAACGATTGGACGAGACAATCGAGGCAGCTCCCCCGACACTTAGGAAACAGCTTCGAGAGGCGGCGGAGAAGTACGACAAGTCTCGCGACAAAGAGGTCGATGAGCTGAAGAAAGAGGTTCAGCTTTATCGAACGCTTAGTACAGCGGGAATCACAGCTGCCACGTTCGCCCACGAATCGACGGGGAACCCTCTAAAAGCCATCACCTTGGCGGTTAGCACAATTGAACGACGCGCTCGTGATCGATTTGCCGCGGAGTACGAGAAGAAAATCATGCCTGCGGTGGACCGTATCAAGTCGTCACTTGAAAGCCTGAGCGTTCTCGGCACCGTCACACTTAGCCTACTCAATCACGAGAAACGCAGGATTGCAAAGGTGGATGTCCATGGTGTAGTGCGATCTGTCGTAAACACCTTTCAGCCATTCTTAACAGACCGTAACGTCACCATTGAGTTGCAGCTGACGCACGGTGCTCCATGGATTTACGGGAGCGAAGCAGCAGTCGAGTCGATTGTTACGAACCTGGTCAACAACAGCTTGGTTGCCCTCGAAAAAACTCCTGCTAATGAGCGAGTGATTCGTGTGTCCACTTCAGTGATGGATGACGTCATGCGACTTTCCGTTTGCGATAGCGGTAGTGGAATTAGGGACATTCGAGTCGCCGATATTTGGTTGCCTGGAAGGACTACTCGCAACGACGGTACTGGACTCGGACTTACCATCGTCAAGGATACTGTTCTTGATCTTGGTGGAAAGGTCGGCGTGTCTGAGTCAAGCGAGCTTGGAGGTGCCGAAGTCTTTGTGGAAGTCCGGATCATGGGAGTTTGACGATGCCATTGACACTTGATGAAAGGACTCTCCGCCGTGCCGCCGTCGTTGACGACGACCCGATGGTACGTGCTGGCTATGCAGAAGCACTCGAGGACCTGGGGATTGAACCCTGGGACGTGCGCGAACTGACTGGAAACTTGTCGGACATATGGGACTCAAAATTTTGCGATTGCGATGCCGTGATTTCCGACCTCAAACTAATGGCTCCAGGTTACGCGCCATTCAACGGTGGTACTCTCCTTGCCGAGTGTTGGCGTAAGAAACTGCCTGCTGTGCTTTGTACATCTTACTCCGATGTAAGCCAGTTACTTCCAAGAAGCGAACGTCGGCGCGTTGCGGCAATCCTGCCTCGAACTCATTTTGACCTGGGAAAACTTCGAGAGGGCCTGCTACGTTCAATCGGTGAACTCGAGGGACGGTTCACGCCAGAACGCCGCCCATGGCGAACGCAGGTTGAAATCGTAGATGTGCCAAACGATTCCAGTTACGTTTGGATCATTGTGATGGGGCGAAGCCCCGACGAAAAAGTTATGGTGTACACGAAAGAACTACCGGCTGAAGTTCAAGGCCAGGTGCAACCAGGAATGATCCTCCATGCGAAGGTAAACACTGGGGCGAAATCCGCGCAGGACCTGTTCTTCGACGAGTGGGAACCCAAGTAGGAGGCCGCCTGCATGAGTCTTTTGCCCGGCAATTATGTCGCCATTTTGGATGTCGGACACGGCAATTGCTGCGTTGTCAGCGACAATGGCGAGACGTGTGTCATTGATACAGGTCTGGGAACGGCGCTCCTAGAATTCTTGACTGAACGCGGTGTCACCAAGTTGGGCTTCGTGCTGCTATCACATGCCGACCAGGATCACATTTCAGGTCTTCTGCATTTGCTGGCATCGAAGGAAGTTACCATCGATCGAGTGCGTCTCAATACCGACGCTGCGAAGCAGACAAAACTCTGGAAGAACCTTCTTTACGAACTCGAACAACAGGAATCCCAAGGCAAGCTCAATTGGGAAGTCCAGCTTACGGCAGACTCGAGCGAGGACTTTCCTGTCGGAAACGTCGAACTTGAAGTCATTGCGCCTGGCAAAGTACTGGCTGGCCTAGGGGCAGGAAACAAAACGAACGAAGGGAAGAAGATCACTTCGAACTCAGTAAGTGCCGTTATTCTTCACGTTAAATCCGGCAAAGTGATTGCGGCCGTTCCAGGTGACGTTGACCAAGTAGGACTGAACGATCTGAAACGAAGACTTCTTGGGAAACAGCTCAGCGCGCCGATCCTTGTCTATCCACATCATGGCGGATTGAGTGGTTCGGGTAGTTCTGAAAAGTTCGCTAGTGACATCTGCGAAATGTTCAGCCCTGAGGTTGTCATATTCTCCATTGGTCGCGGACTACACAGTACGCCGCGCCCAGAGATTGTTGCTGCAGTCAGAAAGAAAGTCTCGAACGTACGAATCGCCTGCACACAGTTGTCGGAGCACTGCGCGGCAACCGTGCCAACCTTCGATGCGAGTCACCTTTTACCCGTGTATTCCGACGGACGGACAGAACGCAGATGTTGCGCTGGTACGATGGTCATTGACGTTGACGCATCTGGTGAGCTTCGACCAACGGACGCTGATCATGGTGCTTTCATTGACCGACATGCCGAAACAGCGATCTGCAGACGATAGTGTCGAAGTGTTAGGCCTGCGTACATGTGGAGGACCCAACAATCGGCCAATTCTCAGGCGTGGGCGATCGTCGCTGCAATCCGAAGTTGCACACAATCAAAGTCTTCCAGTTACATCGTCGCAACGCCCGAAGCGACTCGTTGGCGTTCATAAACTGCATCGGCGGTCATCACGGCCGCAGGAAATGGCGTTGCCTCGGTGGGTCCGTTTTCCGCGCCGAAGTGGGTCCGGTTTAATAGCCGATCTCCAGTCGCCGTATTTACGCGGGCGCTTGCCATTTGGCATCGCCTCATTTGAGGTTGGGCGACTTCAGGCTTAGCGTGCGCTGCGGTTCTGCTGATCGCAGGAACTGCGCCTGCATTGCCCTGATACCGGAATCGCAGTGCCGGGATGAATTCGGGATCTTGACGCGAGCGGCGTCTTTGTCTTTGAGGGGACGCCTCTCGGACTTTCAAGGGGCGGGACCACGCTGACGGATTGGTTTCCTCCCAGCGTTCCGTAGTGCGATTGTTCACTCTGGTGTTCCGAACCCCACGAACTTGTGCCTGACTCCGGATCCAGGATTCTCACCGGACGAGTGAGCATGGCCAAGCGCGAAACAAGAGTGGTCAGGTCTGATTTGGCCCCACAACGATTGTATTACCATGTTCTTATGCCAACAATTTGCCAGTCAGCAAACTCAGCGGAACTGTGACTTTTCACTGTAGAGTGACATGCCAAACAACCAAGAGACCGCCAAAACGTTTCTGTCGCACAACAGCCAAGACAAGCCAGCGGTGGAAACCATCAAAGGCTTGCTGGAACGAGGCGACCTCAAACTCACCGAGCCGCCGATTCCCTGCTGGTTCGATAAGGACGACCTGCGCTCGACCGGCACCTGGATAGAGCAGCTTGAAACGGCGGTCGCCACGTGTGATGCGGCAGTGGTCTTCTTCGGCCCGCAAGGACACGGGCCGGTTCACAAGTACGAGATTGACTTGCTGCTGAAACGGGCGATGTATAAAAAGGGGCGAGAAGCTCTGCGCTTGGTCATCATCCTGTTGCCCGGTGCTGACGAGCGCGACGTGACGGGATTCATCTCGCTGCACATGTGGGCCGACTTCCGCAACGGACTCGATGACGCCGCCGCGCTGCAACGCTTGCGGGCCTTCATTCACGGCAAAGCTCCCACCACGGGACCGAATGCCGATCCGCTGGCCCCCTATCCAGAGATCGAGCCCTATCGCGGCCTAGAAGCGTTTGACGGACAGCACGCCGGTTTCTTCTTTGGTCGCGATGCGGAGATCAAAGAACTCTGCGGTCGTTTGCAGGAGTGGCCCTTCACGGCGGTGATTGGTGGATCGGGCAGCGGCAAGTCGTCGATCGTGCGTGCCGGTTTGCAAACCGAGTTGGCGAATAAGGAACGACCGGTGCTGAGCAACCAGACCACCACCATCACCGTTCGCCCTGGCACCGATCCGATTCGCGTCCTGGCCGAACAGGTCGCCGCGTCGCAATCCGAGCAGACCTCTGCGGAACGACTCAGTCTGGCCGACACGCTCGACGAGCAGTTCCGGGAGCGGTCGGATGCCCTGCTCAGTCGGCTGAGAACCCTCTTCCCGCAAGACGAGCAGCACGTGCTCTTGGTGATTGACCAGTTCGAGGAACTTTTCACTCACAGCGTCGACGCTCAGCATGCCGCTGAGCCGACCTCGTCAGCGGCGTCCGCGAGTACCACGCAACAAACTCAGTTTGTCGAACTGTTGTCCGCCGTCTCGCACAGCCAGCTCAATCGGCTGCGCGTCGTGATCACGCTGCGAGTCGACTTCTTCGATCGCTGCCTGAGTCTGCCGCTGCTGAAGTCGCTGATCGAAAACCGCACGCTCTTCTGGGCAAGCTCTCGGACGACGCGCTTGCAAACGGTGATCGAAGCGCCGGCTTTCAAAGTCGGGGCGCACTTCGAAAAGGGAGTGGTGGCTCGCATGCTGAAGGACGTCGAAAACCAAAACGGTTCGTTGCCCTTGTTGCAGCATGCGCTGAAAGAGTTGTGGGGCCAGCGTCGTTTCGGCTGGCTGACCGACGACGGCTACGTCGCAACTGGCGGAGTGGAAGGGGCACTGAAAAAACGAGCCGACGCCACGCTTCAGAACCTAAAGCCCGAGCAGCGGGAGATTGCGCAAGCATCTTCCTGCGCTGACCACGCTGGGTGAAGGGGTCAGCGACACTCGCCGTCGAGTCCGCAAAAGCGAGCTGTATCCCGAACAGACCGATCCGCGTCATCGACAGAAGTGCTGAAGTCGCTGAGTTCACAGGACAACCGCCTGATCGTGACGAACGAAGACGGCACTGTCGAAGTGACTCACGAGGCGCTGATTCAAAAATGGTCCACGCTGAAGACCTGGCTCAACGACAACCGCGACGAACTCCGTCTGCATCGCCGACTGACCGAAGCGGCGACCGTGTGGGCACAGAAGCAGCGCGCCGACGACTTGCTGTATCGCGGTGTTCCGCTCCGAGAGGTTGAGATGTGGCGGAAGACCAACGACGCCGCGCTGAATGCCACGGAGTACGATTTTTTTGTCGCCTGCCGACGATCGCGGATGAATCGAAGAGTCGGCTGGACGGCCTTGTTCGCGTCGTTGCTCGTTGTCGGTATTGTCACTTGGGCTTGGGTCGATCGGCAAAGCGAGCAACAGGAGGTCAGGGCGCAAATTGATTTATTGCGGCGTGTGCCGCCCCAGGAATTGCCGGTGATCGTCAAGGATTTGCGTTCTCGTTCTGGGCGTAAATGGATCAAGAGCGAACTTCAGGAGTTGCTGCGAAAAAAGCTACCCGATGACGAGGCTTGGCGCGTTCGCTTGGCCTTACTGCGAACGGAACACCTGACGGGCAACGACTTGACGACGGAAGACCATCGTATCCTTTCTCAACTGCGAGAACGCCTACTTCAAGCCGAGCCGCCCGAAGCACTCGTGCTGTGCCGGCAACTTGCGCCATTTGGTGACCAACTCGCAAAAGAACTCTGGCAACTCTTCGACTCGCAATCTGGGGCGTCTTCTGAGTTTCACTTACGAGCCGGATGCGCGTTGTCTCAATTTGCTCCCAACGACACACGCTGGATCGACATTGCCCCCGTCATATCGCGCCAGTTGGTCGTGGAAAACTCCCTGTGGATGAGTACTTGGATCGAGGCCTTTCGTCCGGTGAAACAGCGCCTACTGCCAACATTGAAAGAGGCGTTTCGGGACGAAATGCGGCGCGATTCCGCTCGCGAAAATGCCGCGTCGATTCTCACCATTTACGCGGAAGACGAACCGGAACTCGTCGCCGAAGTCATCACTGAGGCGACCGAACAGCAATTTCGCATCTTGCTTCCCGTTCTATTGGCGAAACCCGAGCGCAGCCATCACGCAATTCGGATTCTCGACAAAATTCTGTCGGCGACCACGGATGTGGACGCTCCCGAAAAAGAACGAATTCGGATGGGAAAGCGTCGCGCCACCGCGGCGCTCACCATGATACGTCTGGGAAAATTGCGCTCGTCGCTAAAGGCATTCGACATGGCGGGTGATCCAGAGTCATTATCTCAGTTCGTACACAAATGGAAACAATTCGAGGTGCCAGCCGATCGGCTGTTGGAGTGTTTGAAATACGCCGAGGATGATACTTCGCGATTTGCACTGCTGTTGTCGTTTGGGGAAATTGACGCGCAAAACTTTGGCGGGATATCGACCGAAGATTTCCGTTTGTTGGTCGACAAGTTGCAGGACTGGTATCGCAACGACCCACGGTCCAGCATTCACGGTGCGTGTGGGTGGCTCTTGCGACGGTGGGGCCGCGCGAGTGCCATCGCCATCATGGACGAAGATCTGGCAGCGATTGGATGCCCCCGGACTATTGGGCAGCAACAAGCGGAATGGTTCGTACGAAAGGTTGGCAACGACTTGTTGACATTTGTCGTCTTTCGTCCGGCGACGTTTGCGATGGGCTCGCCGCTCAACGAAAAGTTGCGAGACGCCAAAGAAACCGTACACAATGGTAACCGTTCACGGAATCAGTTCTGTAGTAGCGATGGAGCGGTCTGTTTATTGAGCTTCGCTTCGATGGAGGACTTCAGAAAGTCGAAGAAGTTGCGTTGTTGTTTTCGGCAGGTGGCCAGAGCTGTCCACATGCGTTCGTGATAGCGCTGACCAGCTTCGCCGCGAGTTCCCTGAGTGATCAGACGATCGATAACGCACTGGCGGATTTGTTGTTCGTTGTGATTATTGGTCGGTTCGACCCCGTCTGCAAACATAAAACGGAAGTAGTCCTGAGACATATCGTACGACTGGATTTCGTCGCTGCCTTCCACGACGTATTCGCGGATGGCGAAGCGCGCAGCAAGATTCGCGGCCTCTTGTGATGAAGGAGGCTGGCGAACCAGCTCCAGAAAGCGGTCGCGATGGATCATCATCGAGCGGCGAAAGCCTTCGGCCGTCATTTTCTCGCGGGTATGCCATGCCTGAAACAGCCGCCGCGAACGATCCTCCAGCTGTTCGGCCCAGACTTTTGTTTTCTCGTCCGGGAGCTTCTTCAGGAACCGGATGTCGCGTATCAAATGAGCCCAGCAGTACTGAGCCTTAATCCAGAAGTTCCACGCAAACGAGCAGTTGGCTGAGAAGTAATCGAAGTTCAGATAGCCCGCGAATTCCTCACCGACAAGTTCTTCGAGCACTTTGCGAGATCGCGTCGGAGCAATATGAAACACCGTGAAGATGGCCGATGCGATGCACCAGATCCAGTGCTTCTTGCCGTTGTTTTTGAAACTCGTCTCGTCGCTGCCGAGTTGTTCCTGCTGAGGGATCGCATCCTTCAGTTCCTGGTAGCTCTCATTCAGAGAATCGGCGATCAATCCTGTGCAGAGTTTCGCCAGATAGCCTCGCGAAACCGGCACCTGCAGCACGTCTTCCATGTACGTTTCGATGGTGGAATAGCTGCAATGAGCTGCGGACTTCATCCACCCGATCATCGCCAGCAGTCGCGGCCCGAAGATTGGTTTGTTGAGGATGTCTCCAACGTCAGGCACATATCTTTCACCGTCGTCCGTGAGATAAACTCGCAGCCGATGTTCGGTAACGAAGACCGGCGACTCGGGGAGCTCGATGAACTGGTATGTCTCGAATTCGTCGGTGGGTTTCAGGCCTAACCGCTGAACTTCTTCGTCGGTAATTTCATAGTCGTATGTTTCATCGACGCGTTCCGGCGGCAGGTTTTCCCGCAGATGTCGCGGATGCCCGGCCTGGCCACCACGTTTTGGCTTACCGCGTCGCCCCGGCTTTTTCGAAGTCTTCGGCTTGGTGATATCACTGGATGGCGGTTTCGATGATGTTGACGAGTCTTTTGTCGCTTTGGCCAGCGCCAGTTTCAGTTCAGCGACCTCTTGTCTCAACGCAGCGATCTCTGCCGATTGCTTTGCTACCAGCTTCTGAAGATCCTCAATGATCTTGTCTCTCGCGTCCATCATGGAAAGCTAACAAATTTCACCTGTCCCAACCAAGACCATTTTGAAACCGTGAACGGTTACACACAATGTTCGTCTCAAATATCGATTCGCCATCTGTGATCGAGAAGTTACGGTCGGCCAATGGCTACAGTTCTTGAAAAGCACGGGACACGAGGATTTGACGTTGGACAAGAACCGTGCGTATCGCTACTCGGCGGCGGTATCGCCGTCGGACGACTGCCCGGTAAATAACATCAATTGGGATGTCAGTGTCGAATTCTGTCGCTGGCTGACCCAGAACAGCGTCCATGCAAACAACCAGTGCTATGAAGCGATGCTCGACTCCCCGCCATCCGATCAACCGCCGAGTTGGACATTCCATCCCGAGCGAATTGGTTTTCGAATGCCGACCGAAGCCGAATGGGAGTTTGCCTGCCGCAGCGGAACCCGCACGGCCTACAGCTTTGGCAGCGACAGTTCTTTGCTTGACCAATATGCGTGGTTTCTCGACAATTCTGCTGATCGAACTCACCCGGGCACCGTGTTGAGGCCCAACCTTCGCGGTCTGTTCGACATGCACGGAAACGTTTACGAATGGTGCCATAACTGGTTCACGGTTCTGCCCCCGACCTCGGATATCTTGGATGACACGGCGGGACCTCCGAACAGTGAACGCGGGCATCGACTCCTCCGCGGCGGTGCTTGGGATACGTATGGCCGGCATTGCCGTTCCGCCTATCGGTACGATCGACTTCCAATACCGCCCGTTGAAAGATTAGGACTGCGCATTGCCTGTTCTGTGGAATTGCCCAAGTAGCACCACCAGAGCAGCCTAAGTGTTTGAACATGTGAATGTTTGGATTGATAGATTATCGTCCCAGCCGCAGTTGCGGCGTTTTATGGCGAAGCTATCTTTGGCCGGATGTTGCTTGAGTGCCGTAGACAAAATAGTTGGACCAGTCGTTCGCGGTTGAGTGGCACGCCTGGAAGTCCAAGGCGGTCCAGACCTTCAAACGCGACGACAGCGTAAACGGCGCGCAGTTCAGCCGTGACGATTCGCGGGTGCTTACGTGGAGCGATGTCGAGACGGCGCGGTTATGGGACCCGTCAGATCCGCTGATGATTCTGAATCCGGCAGAGCGGATTTTTGAAATAGAAGTGCGTAGCGGAGCGACGCTGGATGACCAATTGAATCTGCGGACGCTCAGGTTCGATGAATGGCGGGGGAAAGTGAAGTCGCCGGAGTATCGGGCGATCGAAAAGAAGCTCGCCGCTTGGCCGGTCAAAGCCACTCCGCAGCCCAATGCAGCGACCACTCCGCCGACGAAATAGCCGCGTTGGCTCTTGAAAACTGATTTACTACTCAGTGTGGATCCGGTTGCAGAATCACGATGGCTCACGTTTGGCCGATTCCCGGACTGGAGTGCTCACAAAGGCGTGTGCTGAAACTTGGGGCGGCTTCGATCTCGTGCATTCTCCGAATCCTTGAAACGACAGGATTTTTGCCGGTCGTGACTCGGCGCTCGGTGCGAGTTTGGGGGGCGTCGATCACGTTGCTGGTGATCAATTGCCCGATTCTCGCGGCAAGTTCTTCTGTGGAGTGCATGTCGCTGGTCGGTGAGGACACGGCGCGGCCGGACAGAGATTCTTCGTCAGGCCGTCGCTGAGTTCTGTGAGTTCCTGCATGTAGGCGTCGTGGGCGAAGGGGCTTTCGAGGCGAGCGAAGTAATCACGGAGCTGGGATTGGGCGATGTTCGGTTCCTCATTGATGCGGGTGATTTCTGAGCCGTAGGTAGTGGCAAGGCGTTCGAGGGCTGGATCAGATACGATTCGCGGAAGGAGGCTGTTTATGCCAGTGTTAGATCATTGTCGACCGCCGACTTTCAACAAAGGCCCTGGGAAGGTTTTCATGGTGGCTGGCCCATGACGATGGTCATTTCTCTGGATCTCGAAGTTTCGTATCATCAGACGTGCAGTGCGCTGCGATTGAATTGATCCTCCTTTGTTATACTTTACGCGGTCATCATTGAGGTGAATTGGCGAGCGGTGGGTGTGAGCCCACCGAGTTGCACACACGTGGCTCGGAGGGCTCACGCCACTCCGCTCGCCGGGGATCATTTTACGCTGCGTCGAGTATGAAGTTTACCTTTTCAACTCAGCCTGAAATACAACCACTAGTGTCCCGGACATTCAACCTGCCAGTGTTACGCCGCTGTTGGGGTTGGGGGTGCGTAGAGATCACTTTGCGTTCTACCAGGGATCAGCTGGACGTTCGCTATTTGCCTGTTGGCCGGGTAGGCTTCGGACTCGCAACCTCTGCTACGAAAGCCTGATCTCATGACCGGCGAATCTTCGTTTGATGCGGCAAAAATTGAACAGCCAGACCCAAAGCTGTTTCGGTATTATGTCTTAGTGGCGCTCATGACCGGCCCGCTGTCTCCGTTTGTGTTGATTCCGCTGTGGTTACGATATGCGACGCTACGGTACAAGTTCGATGATTCGGGGGTATCGATGAAGGTCGGCGTCTTGTTTCGACGTGAGGTGTATCTGACGTATCGACGAATTCAGGATATCCAGCTGACTCGTAATCTGGTTCAGCGGTGGATGGGATTGTCTACAATCAGTCTGCAGACGGCCTCCGGCAGCAGTGACGCAGAGATTTCGATCGAAGGAATTCTGTCGGCGGAAGAACTTCGTGACTTCCTTTATGGTCGAATGCGTGGCGCGAAAAATGAGAACGGCCCAGCCGGCCTCGATGGAGCATGAATCAGACCTCGCCTCGGCGCAGCCACACCTGTCGGATCGACGGCTCGATTTGGACAGTGATCAAACCATGAATGAGCGTGCCACCAAAGCTTTGGAAGAAATCCGAGACGCACTGCACGCGCTGCTCAAACAGCGAGGTGTCTCTTGAAATCTGGTGAAACGGCCGTTCGGCGTGCGAGTGAATGGTGTTATCGAGGTACTTGGAGCCTGGTAACGAACTGGCTCAAGGTTCCGGCCGATCGACCAGCCCTGCGTGGTGCAGACGACGAGGCGGTTCGGAGTTTTCGCCCGGTCGATGGCTATCTTCGCTACTTGAAGTTTCTGTTCTGGATCGCGCTGGCCGCTATTGATATCGCTCTGATTATTGTTTGGCTTGTGCTGTTTGTCGTTCTGCCGATCGCCGGAATCGTAATCACTCCACTGGCCCTCGCCGTCATTATCCTGCCCGATCTTGTCGCCTACATCGCCATTCATCTGCGATTTGATACAACCTGGTATGTCCTCAGCGATCGCAGCATGCGAATTCGTCGCGGCATCTGGACGATTCACGAAACGACAATCACCTACGAGAACATTCAAAATGTTTCCATTCGCCAGGGACCCGTGCAGCGTTACTTTGGGATCGCTGACGTCATTGTGGAAACAGCTGGCGGCGGTGCATCCTCAGGTAAAGGAGAATCGGCAACTGTCGCTGGCCATCACGGACTGCTTGAAGGAATCGCAAATGCTCAGGAAGTTCGTGAACTGATTCTCTGTATGTGGAACGCCACCCGATCCGCGGGACTGGGCGATGACCACGCCATCGTCAATCGTCTGATGAACACTCGCGGCACCGGGACTTCCTGGAATCCAAAGCAACTGGAACTTCTTGAAGCCATCCGCGACCTCGCCCAAAAACTCGCCCGTCCGTCCTCCACGCCAACCGCCTGAACGATCTCGGTGGTTCCGAAACCTTAGATGATTACCAGGCCTTAAACAAGCGGCCTCGTCACGTCTTTTCGGGGTCAAAAATTGCGCAGCGGCAAACAGAAACGAGCGAGTCGCCGGGGTGACTCTGTGTCAGGAGCGGTACAGAATTGTGCCACCCACCTTTACTTGCCCGCCATCGACCTACGCGGTCACGTGTCGCAGTCACAGTCTGGCGACGCAATCGCGATTTGAATCGTGGACTTATCCAATGGTCGTCGGCCAGCGGCTGCCTGTCCTGCCGATCTGGCTGGACAACGACCACGCCATTTCTCTGGATCTCGAAGTTTCGTATCAACAGACGTGCAGTGTGCTGCGATTGATGTGATGTTCAGTTTGTAAGTGTACCTTTCGGCGACCAGCAGATTCTGGAATCGCTTGAGAGGATACCCCGTCTGACGTGCCAGCTTGCAGAAGGCAAAAGGGAAGGCAAAACGGGACATTCCACACTACTCGATAAGTACAATGTCCCCTGGTACGTGGTCCCTGTGACTTAAAAAACAAAGGACCGGTAAAGCTGCGGTA
>JBBJME010000390.1:0-5404 GCA_037719765.1 Planctomycetaceae bacterium | reverse complement strand
AAAATGCGATACGTGCCGTCTTCCGGTGTCTTGAAAATGTATGACGGATCCGACGTGCGTTCATCAAACTCATGCCTGCCCGAACGGTTATTGAAGTTTCGTTCTGTCACATCTTCTACAAATGCGATATCGGTGACCTTCTGTTCGCCCTTGTCGTCTTTGCTGAGACTCTGAATCAGCAAGGCCGGATCAACCGACTGGCCAAGTCGGTCTGCGTACACATCAAACGCCCAGACGTCATCCTTCTTTGCGTCGAAGGAAAACCAATCGACATCTCGCTGAGGATAAAACGAACCCATGACTTCGCAGGGCAGTGTCAGCTTCTGTGCCGCGGCCGGTGAATCGTTGTTGGCGTCCTCCAGCACTGTTGGAGCGGTGGAAGGAGTGATCAGGAGCGGATTGGAATTGAAGCCGTTGTTCGCGACGCGATACTCAACGCCATCCATGCCCGCCTGTTGAGATCCGATCAGTGACGAGTACGTCAACTTGCCGATGATGTCGCCTGGAATGCCGATCCGGGCCTTCAGTTGATCGAGCGGTCGGCCATCCAGTTGAAAAGGGCTCGGCTGGCCTCCGGGGAGGTTTCGACCATACAGCGTGTATTCGTCGTTAGACCCCGGCAAACCTGCGGGCGGAAACACAAAGTCCAGATACGGCAGCGCGCCGATGGTGAGTCGATAGACATAACCCGGTGCCGACGCAAACAACGCATCGTGGACTTTGACGAAATACTGACCGTTGGCAGGCAGCATCACATCAACGAGCGATTCATGGACGTCCGCATAGCGGGATTCACCAATGATCGTGCCGGATTCTGTGAACAGTGTGACCGCCAAATCCATATGGGAATCGATGCGTCGGCATTGACCGTCCAGCAGAATTCGCTGCCCTGCGACTCCGGTGAAGCGGTACCAATCCACATCGGGACCACCGATCGATTGTCCGTTAATCGTGACCGGCAGCGTGACGTCCTGTGCTGCATTGGTCCTGACCGATTCAACTTCTGTCCACGCTGGCTGATCGTTACCTCCGTTCGGTTCGGTTTCCGTGAATTCGGGGATGGTGCTCACAACAAACGTACGGCGATTTGACAGACCATATTTGCCCAGGCACCGCACGTCATAATTCCCCGGCGGCACATTCGCGGCGACAGTCACCGCAAACACGTTTTCAACCGCCTGCGGTCCCTCGTCGAACGGTGTCACTTCCGCCATTTTGCGCGCGAATGTGATTCCTTCGTGGCTAAAGACGAGCCGATCAACATCGTCCAGGTCATCTCCGGCAACTGTGACCTCCAACGTTGCCCCCGGCGCTGCACCGGCAGGGAATACACCGTCCAGCCGAGCGGTGGGAAGCTGCGCGAAGAGGCTAGTGGAACAGGCAACGAAGGCCAGGATCAAGGTAAAGGAGCAGATGGAGTTTTTCATAGGAAGGACTGTGGCAGGATTGAGGTGGGCAAAACAGGTCGGCGTGCCGAATTTGAGCGTATAAGCACCGCAATGCTCACTGGCTCTACTTCACAAACTGAAACTCCCTTGCATTCAAAATCGCCCAGATCACGTCTTCCCATGCCTGTTGCTTGTTTTGATACTCGGCGATTTGAGTGAGGATGAACGCGGATTCGTCGGGGCGGGGTTCTCGGGCGAATGCGGCGAGGTAGAGTTCGCGGATCTTGTCTGCGTCGGGGCGGTCTGGCTCCCGATTGAAACGCGCGGCGCGGCCCTGGCCATTTTGCAGGCGGCCCTGGACATCACCGGAATTCAACAGATGCAACGACTGTGACAAATTCGCTTCTGCAGATCGTTCGCATTCACACGCACTTTCGGCCTCCGGCTTGCCGAATACTTCAAGGAAGTAGTTGTTGAATCCGTTGTCGGGCAATTGCACGGCTGTTGTCCCTTGAGGAATCGTGCCAAAATTCGACGGCGTGTCAGCCACTGCGTTGACGGAATCGTAAAGCACTTCCGCCGGCAACCGACGCGGGTAAAAGCTGGAATAGTTCTGTTGGTCGGTTTTGTTGAACTCTGTCGGCTGAGAACTCAATTGGTATGCATTTGACTTACAAATTGTGCGAACGAGATCCTTCAGATCGAATCGATGATCCAGAAAGTGCCTGGTCAAGGCATCCAGCAACTCTGGATTCGATGGCGGATTGGTCACACGCATGTCGTCTTCCGGATCGACGATGCCTCGCCCAAAGAAATGTTTCCAGTAGCGATTCACCAG
Organism: Planctomycetaceae bacterium; assembly: GCA_037719765.1. Classification (GTDB taxonomy): domain Bacteria; phylum Planctomycetota; class Planctomycetia; order Planctomycetales; family Planctomycetaceae; genus SXXK01. The sequence goes on along the minus strand of JBBJME010000390.1, from coordinate 3,178 downwards.
GGCCCTGCCGAAGAATGGATTCTCCGGAGCGGCCATCCAGTCGACCAGATACTGTCGTGCGTCTTCGTACGGTGAAATGTCGAGCGGCGTACCTCCAAGGCCCGTCGGCTTCACGTCTAACTGGCTGCGAGGATTCTTTGCTGACGGAGCGCTCGTTTTCAGATAAACCATGTCCGGCTGGTTGACGTTCTGATTGAATTTGCTGTTCTTCAGTCCAACCTGGGAAAAGAATGCTTCAAAGCCGTAATAGTCCTGCTGGCTCCAGCGTTCGAACGGATGATGATGACACTTCGCACACGCCATCCTCATACCCAGAAACAACTGAGCCACATCTTCCATCTGGGCCGTCGAGGATTTGACCTCCCGATACCATGCCACGGGGGGATGAGTCTCCGGATCGCCGGTCGCCGTCAGCACGCTGCGCACGAATTGATCGTAGGGCATGTTTTCACGAAACGCGCGACGAATCCACGCATGGAACTTGTACGTATAAGGAATGTCGGTGGCAGTGCGACGTTTGTTGCGGAGCACGGTGGCCCATTTGTTGGCGAAGTAGTCGGCATAGCCAGGGCTGTCCACCAGTCGATCCACCAGACGATCCCGCTTCACAGGATCCGTGTCCGCCAGAAACTGTTTCACTTCGGTGACCGTCGGCAATCGTCCCGCCACGTCGATGGAAACTCGACGGAGAAATGTCGCATCGTCACACAATGCTGACGGCGGGATACCAAGCTGTCGTTGCTTTGCAAACACGAGGTTGTCGATAAATGTTTTCTCTGGCGGAGTCTCGGGCACTGGCATTCCCTGCGGAATGATCGCTCGAAAGACACCAACGCTGCCCTGGAATCGCACCATGATGGCCACTTCTCCCGGCACGTCTTCGATCGTAATACGTCCTTTTGCACTTGAGAGCGCCATTTCTGAATGATTGGCTTCGTAAGAGGCCAGGCGGGTCACATCGCGCTTCGAGCCGTCGCTGTAGTGAGCGATCACGGCCAGCTGCTGCTTCGCCTTGAAGTTCATCTCACGAACAGGGGGAATGGACTCGATGCGCTCCAGCGTCGGATCGGTCTCAGCACCGTAAGGCATTCCCTGTCGAATCCACCGCGCGATGAGTTCCCATTCGTATGATCCCGGCGACATGCGCTGTCCGCCGCCGTGCGGAAGGATATTGCCGGGTTTCTGTAACAGCAGACTGAAGTCCGGATCCGCCGGAAAGACACGGCGGCCTCGGTCTTCGTACACGAGGTATTCGTAATCCTCCTTCGGATAGAATCCCAGCAGCGACAGCTTGAAGCCGTTCTGTCCGTCAGCCTTGCCATGACATCCGCCAGCGTTGCATCCAAGCTTTGTGAAGATCGGTACGATTTCGTTTTCGAAATTCACCGGCAATTCTTCAACGCATCGCGATGCGCTGAGGGTCAGCGTGGCTGATTGCCCCGACGCAACTTTCGCGGTGATCATCGCCGTGCCATCCGCAGTCGGTACGACCATGCCTTCCGCATCGACACTCAATATAGCCGGCGCATCAACAGCATACGTCACGTCATGCGTCAAATCATGCCGCTGGCCGCTGGAGTAGACGCCCGTGACGATCAACTGCTTTCGAGCATTCTGCCCGATCATCGTCGTCGCGCCGGCAGCTTCGAATTCGACGTGGACCAAATCGCCCTTTGGCCCGAGTCCCGGCGGTTGTTGTGCCGTCGTCTCAGGACTTAGTGTGATCAGGAGACACAACGTGAAAAGATTCGCCACATAGGTGAGGCCACAAGCCACAGGACGTCGCGGTTGATCCATCATGCCAAAATTCCCATCGCAGGATGTGAGAACAGAAGTCCAGCATTGTGATGGAGCTTGCCGGGACAAGCAAGACTTCGAAAGAAATAGTCCGGACGCAGGCAAAAAAAGGCATCGTGATCGCGGTAAATCAATGCTGATGGTTGGAAACCGATCATACCACGTCTGTTTACGACACAGCAGGGCGAGTCGTCGTGAGCATCAATCCGCTCGGCAAACGGACGACGACGGTTTACAACACCGCGAGCCAGAATCTGGCCATGATCGATGCCAACGGCAACCGTGTGTCCAGTGTGTATGATGCCCTGCGTCGAAGGACGGTCGAGATCAACAACTCGGCAACCGCACGACGACAATTATGCCATCGTGGGTCAAACGTCGGCACTGGTGGACGGCCGCAGCAACCGGCACAGTTTCACATATGACAGTACCGGAGCTCAAACGCAGCTCATCGACCCGCTCAACCGCCGCACGACGAGTGCCTATGATGCCGCCGGTCAGCAAAACCTCCGCATCGACGCTCGCAGCAATCGCACGAGCTTTGTGTACAATCCCGTCAGCCAGCTGATCAGTCAAAAATATCCGGACGGCAGTCGAGCCACCTTCAGTTATGACACCGTCGGCAATCGCACCTTGATGGCGGACTTAACCGGAAGGTACACTTCGACGTACGATCTGCTCGGACAAACCATTTCGGTGGCAGTTCCGAACAGCAAACGTATCACAAACACATTCGATGCCGTGGGGAATCGACGAACGACGAATTCAGCAAACGGTCGAACAACATCAACGTACGATGCCGCCAGTCACTTAACATCGCAGATTAATGGTAACGCAAAACGTACATCATTAACGTACGATGATGCGGGACGACGAACACAACAAAAAGCAACAGACGGAAGTCGCACGTCGTGGACCTATGATGCGGCAAGCAACCTGACAAGGTCCAGGACAAGAAGAGTGACAACGCGACGATCAGCTCGTTCGATTATCGATCGGACAATGTCGGCAACCGAGTCGGCGCGACTCTGGCCAGCAGTGTTCGAGTGACTTGGGCGTACGACAAGAGCAATCAACTGACAGCGGAACGCCGCAGTGGAGCCAGTAGTATGCCAACACGTTCGTTTACGACGCTGTAGGAAACCGGCTCGTCTTGAATGCGAATGGTACACGCACAACAACCGTTTACGACAACGCGAACCAGATCAAGTATTCAACAGCAGCCGCTGGCAGAACGACCTACACGTTCGATGCGAATGGAAACCAACAGATCGTGCGAGAACCTGCCGGAGCTCGAACCACGACAACATGGAACTTCGAGAACCAGCCAATGCTGTTCCGAATACCGGACGGCAGCCAAGTCACCATGACCTGCAACGCC
>JBBJME010000389.1:0-5430 GCA_037719765.1 Planctomycetaceae bacterium | reverse complement strand
GTGATATGTCGCCGGATAACCGCCGATTTCGTCCACCGTTCTTCCGGCAAGCAATTCCGGTGAACTCAGCACCAGCTTGCCGCTGTCGCCAGCTTCGACCCAACCGGTCTCGCCTTCGAATCGCACGGGACACGACCCCAGTGGAATCCAGCCGGTTTCCCGGAAAATCAACTCTGTGCCGTTTTCGTAACGAGCGACCAGTTGGCCATCTTTTGGTGCATCGTATTCAACTGGAGGCGGGCAATCGCCAACCGCCCACTGGCACAGATCCACGCAGTGTGAGCCCCATTCGAGCACCCCACCGCCAACCAGCCCGCCGCCTTTTTCGAAGTTGAAACCGTCGAGCAGTTTCGCATTAAAAGGACGCCACGCGGCTGGGCCGAGATACATGTCCCAATCGACGACTTCCTTATCCGGTTCCGTCTCCGGGACCAGCCAGCCACTCATCATGGCCTGCATTCCTGCCGGATGAGCAAACACCTTTGTGAGTGCGCCGAGTTTGCCGGTACGCGCCAGTTCACATGCAAATGCAAAGTGCGGCAGATTGCGTCGCTGCGTGCCAGCCTGAAAAACCCGCCCGGTGCGACGCATTGTTTCAGCAAGAATCAGACTTTGCGCTATGTTCTTGGTGACGGGCTTTTCGCAGTACATGTCCTTGCCGGCCCGCGCGGCATTCATGGCCATCGTTGCGTGCCAGTTCGGTCCGGTCGCGATCAGCACTGCATCGATATCGCTGCGGTCGAGCAGTTCGCGAAAGTCGCGATACATCTTGCAGTCTTCGTTGCCGTATTTTTCATCTGCGATTTTTTTGACAGCCAGACGGCGAGTCTCTTTGACGTCGCAGACGGCTGTAAACTGAACATCTTTCTGTTCCAGGAAACATCCAAGATCGTAGGTCCCGCGGTTTCCGATGCCAATGCCCCCGATCACAACTCGTTCGCTGGGAGCAACTGCACCGTCACGACCGAGAGCCGAACTGGGGATGATCATTGGCGCCATTGCTGCGGCACCCGCAGCCGTCGCAGCCGTCTGTAGAAATCGACGCCGAGGAACTTGTGTACACTTTTTCGACATGCCTGCACTCCTGTTGGTGGGATCGCGGAACTATGCGTGGTGATCGCGGAATCGTCGGGACTCATTCCAGGGGGCGGAACAATGTCCCCGAAACAGCAATTAGCATAGCGACCGGCCATCACGCTTGCCAGCATCGACGGTTCTGTCGTCACGCCCTCTAAGCTGCGCAGGGGCAATCACCGGCCGAGCGAGGTTTTATAGCGACCCGGCAGGCGGAGCCACTCCTTTGCCGGAACTACTCCCGCGTCAATGCTTCATCAAGGTTCAGAATTGTGAGGCACACGACAGTCATTGCGGCATGATCGGCGGCGTTCAGTGTTTCATCGCGTGGTGCTTCACCGGCGGCGAGCAATTGTTTCGCAGCGTCCTGCGTCGAAGCAAAGATCGCCTTTTGTTTTTCGAACGCGCTTCGCAGGCTGCTGAGTTCGCTGTCCGTGATCTCTCGAGACAGGACGCGGCGAGCAGCGTACTTCAGTTGCTGATCGAGTTCCGCAGCGGACTGCATGGCGTGTTCTGCGAGGACTCGCGCCGCTTCGACCCAAGTCGGATCGTTCAGCGTCGTGAGCGCGTGCAGCGGCGTACTGGTTGGACTTTGGCGAACGCGACATGTCTGGCGGTTCGCGGTGTCGAACATGTTCGCCGGACTCACCGTTCTGCGCCAAAACGTATAGATGCTGCGACGATACAAGTCCGGACCGAACGAAGCCGGATACGTAAAGTCACGTTCTTTGGTAATCGCCAGTGCCTCCCAGATGTCACTCGGCTGATAAGGATACACAGGCGCTCCGCCAACTTTGTCGTTCAGCAGCCCACTGGTGGCCAGCGCCCAGTCACGCAACAACATGGACGGCATACGGAACCGACTGGCTCGGGCGAATAGCCGATTTTCGAGGTCATGATCCAGGAGATCTGGCGTCACCTTGCTGGACTGACGATACGTGGCGCTGGTCACAATCAGGCGATGCATGTGTTTCATGCTCCAGCCGCTGTCGCGAAATTCTACCGCCAGCCAGTCCAGCAAATTGCCGTGAATCGGATACTCGCTCTGCACGCCAAAGTCTTCTGCGGTCTTAATGATCCCGATCCCAAAGTAGTGCTGCCAGATGCGATTCACCTGCACGCGTGCGGTAAGAGGATGATCCGGAGACATGAGCCACTGCGCGAACCCCAGTCGATTCTTCGGCGCGTCGGCTGGCTGCGGCAGCAGAAACGCAGGTGTCGCGAATGAGACTTTTTCTGTGGGGTTGAGGTATTCTCCCCGCGACAGAATACTGGTCTCACGTGGTTTATCATCACTCATGATCATCACGCGCGGGATCTGATCGGCTTTGTAAGCCGCGAGTTGTTTCGCCAGTTCGTCACGTTGCTGAATTTCAGGGAACTTGTCTTTGAGCGTCGATATCACTTTCTCGTCGAAGTGTTTACGCAGTTCTGCGTCAATTGCTTTCCGGTCGTCGTCCGAACGCTCGAGAACTGGCTTCGCAAGCAATTTTGTGAGTGACTCCGGAAGGTCGTTACCGGCAGCGGGATTGCCGCCTGCAAAAATCCCGGTCCGCCAGCCGTCGAACGCCGCGTTGTTCAGTTTTGCGATCTCTGCCTCGGTTGCGACAATCCGTGTTTCAAAATCGGCGATGCGCGTTTTGTTCTCGTCCGTCGGCAATTCAAGAAACGGAGCCCCGACACGGATGCGTGCCGAAAAAAACTGCGGCGTACCTGATTCCGGAACACGGTTAAACGCATCCAGGAGACTGTAGTAGTCACGCTGCGTCATCGGGTCAAATTTGTGATCATGACACTGCGCACAATTCATGGTCAGGCCGAGCCACGTTGTGGTGGTCGTCTCCATGCGGTCGAACAGGTTGACCCAGCGCTGCTCTTCTGGAATCGCTCCGCCTTCCCCGTTGAGGAGATGATTCCGGTTGAACGCGCTGGCAATCTTTTGTTCGTCGGTGGCGTCCGGAAGCAGGTCACCGGCAACCTGCCAGATTGTAAACTGATCGAACGGCAAATCTTCATTCAGTGCCTTCACCACCCAGTCACGCCAGATCCATTGCCAGGTGTCGCCGTCCTGCTGAAATCCATTACTATCCGCGTAGCGTGCCGCATCCAGCCAACTCAGGGCCATCCGTTCACCATAGTGCGGGCTGGCCATCAGGCGATCAACCAGTGATTCATAGGCTTGCGGATTTGCGTCGTGGACGAAGGCATCGACTTCTTCGGGAGTCGGTGGTGTTCCCGTCAGATCAATCGACAGCCGGCGAATGAGTGTGGCTCGGTCTGCTTCCGGCGACGGATGCAATCCTTCCAGTTCCAACTTATGCAGCACAAAACTGTCGATTGGATTGCGATTCCAGGCAGCGGTTTTCACTTCTGGTTCAACCGGGCGGACGGGAGCTTCGAACGCCCAGTGAGTCTGATATTTTGCGCCCTCGGAAATCCAGCGTTCCAACATAGCTTTCTGCTCGGCGGACAGACGACGATTCGACTTCGGTGGTGGCATCAGTTCATCGGGATTGTTGGAATTGATCCGCTGCATGATCGCACTGCCAGCAGCGTCATTCGGCACAATCGCGCCTGCATCAATTGCGGCGTCACGATGATCGAGCCGCAGATCGGCCTGACGTTTGTTGCCGTCCTGACCGTGACAGTAGAAACAGTTTTCTGACAGAATTGGCCGAATGTCGCGATTGAAATCCAGCGATTGCTGCGCCCACACCAAGCTCGGGAAAAACCAGATTCCGGCGTGCAAAAATCGCAGTGACTGTTTGAATAAGATCGTGTTCATCCAGCAGGATCCGGTGAGATTCAGAGGCAAGTGTCAATGGCAGGCAGACATATGCGGCGGAAAGCTGCGCCGGCCCGCCGTTTTAACGCTCTGCGTTGTTGAACGGCAAAGTTCGATTTTTAAAAAGGGGTCAGGAACCAATAGTGCGCAGCACCCTCCGGGCCATCTGGCTATTGGTTCCTGACCCCTTTTTTAATCTGACAGAGCACTAGTGTGGTCGGCTCACGCTTCAGAATCAAGTGCCCGCTCCGGATTGCTCAGACGAGAATCGAATTCCGGCAGTTCCGATTGTAACAAATACATCCTGGCGTCCTTTCAAATTCACATGCCGGTTGTACTTGAACACCGCCTGTCCGTGAAAGGCAACGTAATGTTGCGGCATCCCCTCTCTGCATCGAGAAGTTTGTTGCTACGGACAGCAACCGAGTTCAGTGCGATTTGCCCGTGAACGACTTTCGCTCGACGCTGACATTGTACAGGTTCTCATCATAACACAGCGCGGACTATTTGTTTGAAATTCCGGCTGGCGCTACACTTCCTGAGGGGACAGTTCATGGCTCGCAATATTTCGGGCTCTTTGCTGGTCGTCGATGACGATCGCTACATTCAGTCTGCAATGGCAGACTATCTTCGCAGTCTTGGGCATCGGACTGAAACCGCTTCGAACTGCACCGACGCCATCGCACGCATGGAAGAGTTTCCGTTCGAGGTTGTGCTCTGTGACGTCAACCTTCCTGATCAGGACGGGTTTCATCTGCTGCAGTGGTCCCGCGAAAATGCTCCTGAAACATCCGTGATTCTGCTGACGGGGTTCGGCACAATAGAAAGTGCCGTCGAAGCGATCCGCATGGGGGCATTCGACTACCTGACGAAACCGGTGATCGATGAAGAACTGCGATTTTCCATCGAACGTGCCATCGGCCAGCGTCAAATTCTTGACGAAAACAAGAAACTGAAAGCTCAGTTAACTCAGCGATTCGGACTTTCAAGCATTGTCGGCAAAGACTACAAAATGCTTCGAATGTTCGAGTTGATTGAAAGCGTTGCCGACACGCGAACAACCGTGCTGATCCTTGGCGAAAGCGGTACAGGCAAGACCATCACCGCGCGTTCGATTCACCACCTCAGTAATCGCCGCGACAAACCGTTCGTGGAAGTGGCGTGCGGTTCACTGCCTGAATCGTTGCTGGAAAGCGAACTGTTCGGCCATGTCGCCGGTGCATTTACCGGAGCGTCGCATGACAAAATCGGCAAATTCCTTCAGGCCGATGGCGGTACGTTGTTTCTGGACGAAGTTGCAACCGCCTCACCCGCACTGCAGGTCAAGCTGCTGCGAGTCCTTCAGGATCGAGAATTCGAACCCGTTGGCGGCAACGTCACGCACAAAGTCGATGTGCGACTTGTGCTTGCGACCAACGAGAATCTTGAAGATTGCGTGAAACGCGGCACGTTCCGCGAAGACCTCTACTACCGCATCAACGTGATTGCAATGACTCAGCCGCCTTTGCGGGAACGCATCGGCGATATTCCCCTGTTGTCCGCGCACTACCTGCAAGTGTTCAACGAACAGA
>JBBJME010000388.1:0-5431 GCA_037719765.1 Planctomycetaceae bacterium | reverse complement strand
CGCCGGAGAACTGGCTCCACGCGATGTTGTCAGTCAAGCCATCACACAGCAGATGGCGAAGACATCGCATCCCTGCGTCTATCTGGATCTGTCTTCGATTCCGGCAGATCATGTACGACATCGATTTCCGCACATCGGCCAGGTCTGTGCCGACTTTGGACTGGATCTGACGAAGGATAAAGTCCCCGTTCGCCCTGGAGCCCATTACATGGTCGGCGGCGTCACCACCGATGCCGATGGGCGCACGTCATTGCCGGGTTTGTGGGCTGCCGGTGAAGTCACTTCAACCGGGCTGCACGGAGCCAATCGCCTGGCGAGTAACAGTCTTCTGGAAGGCGTCGTGTTTGGACTGCGGTGTGGTCAGAATGCCTCGCAGGTGGCAATGAGCCAACCGGACAACTTCACGGCACCCCGACTTGAATCGGCTTCGATGACGTCGAAGTCGCGGTTGGACGATCAGTTGGACCTGACCGACATCCGCAATTCCCTGCGGAGTCTGATGTGGCGCAACGTGGGTATCAGTCGAAATGAGCAGGACCTTGTGATGGCTCGGCAGCAGCTGGATTTCTGGGCGAATTATGTTTGTCGTCGTGATTTGGTCGATCCCGCCGGCTGGGAACTTCAGAATATGATGCTGGTGGCACGGTCGATGGCGGCAGCAGCGTTGGAACGTCGCGAGAGCCGCGGCGTTCATGCGCGATCCGACTATCCCGACACGCTGGAATCGCAGCGTAGTCATATCTGCATTCGTGACTGATCTGACGGCAGTGTGGAGGTGATTTTCAATGCAGGAAGAAATTGACCGACTGCTGTCCGAAATCCAGCGTTCTCGATTGACTGAGCGACGGACGGAGCCACGTCATCCGTTTGTGCGGCCCGTACAGATTCACTTCCCGCACCGCCCGAGTCTTTCGACCTTCTCCAAAGACATCTCGGCACAGGGAATCGGGATTATCTGCAATGCGACGATCGCCACAGGTTCAATGGCAACACTGGAAATTCACAGCCTGCAAGGCGCGCCCGTGATCATTAAATCTGAAGTTCGCTGGTGTGATTCCTATGGCAAAGGATGGTTTCTCGTGGGCTGGAAGTTCATCGCCCTCGCTTCGCATCCGACGACGTGACAGCTGCGAAGGAAATCGCGGGCAGGAACTGTTACGATCTCGTGCAAAGCACTTGTTTCCGCAGCGTTCCCCGAAAGTCTCTCCCTTGGCTGACATCGTTCTTTCAACTTTGAACGCGCGCTACAGCCACAGTTCGTTTGGTTTGAGATATCTGCTGGCGAATATGAACGCGCTGAGGCCGCAGACGATGCTTTTGGAATTCACGATCAATGACAATGCCATCGATATGCTGTCGGCGATTCTGGAACATTCTCCTCGAATCGTGGGCTTTGGGATTTATATCTGGAACGTCGAACAGACGACTCGGCTGATCGCGGATCTGAAACGTGTCCGGCCGCAAACGATTGTCGTGCTCGGCGGTCCGGAAGTCAGTTACGACACGGATGGCCAGCCGATTGTCGCACTTGCGGATTATGTGATTACGGGCGAAGCCGATCACGCGTTTCGAGAATTGTGCGCACAGCTGTTGCAGCCGTCCGCTGCATCAGGCAGCGTCCGGCCTGTTCCAGGAATTATCCATGCTCCGGTGCCCCAGTTGGATCAGATCCGGTTGCCCTACGATCTCTATTCCGACGAAGACATCGCGCATCGGGTGATCTACGTTGAAGCGTCTCGCGGATGCCCGTTTACGTGTGAGTTCTGTTTGTCGGCTTTAGAAATTCCGGTTCGGCTGTTCGAGCTTGATCAGTTTCTGACGTCCATGCAGAGATTGTTCAATCGCGGTGCACGGCAGTTCAAGTTCGTGGATCGCACGTTCAATCTGAATCTGCGCGTGAGTCGGGCGATTCTGCAGTTCTTTCTGGATCGCTGTGAACCGGGCCTGTTCCTGCACTTCGAAATGATTCCGGACCGGTTGCCGGAATCACTGCGTGAACTCATTGTAAGGTTTCCGCCGGGCGTCCTGCAGTTTGAGATTGGCGTGCAGTCCTTCAATGATGACGTGAGCCTGCTCATCAGCCGTCCGCAGGATAACACGAAGCTGGAAGAAAACTTTCGGTTTCTGCGTGACCATTCCGGTGTGCATATTCATGCCGTTTTCATCTTTGGTTTGCCTGGTGAAACTCTGGAAAGTTTCTGTCGCGGTTTTGATCGGCTGTTCGCGCTGCAACCGCAGGAAATTCAGGTTGGCATCCTGAAGCGATTGAAGGGAACGCCGATTGTCCGGCACGATGATGAGTGGCAGATGATCTACAGTCCATCTCCGCCCTTTGAAATCCTCAGCAATCGCCTGCTGAACTTTGACACACTTCATCGACTCCGACGCTTTGCAAGGTACTGGGACCTCATCGGCAACAGCGGAAATTTCCCGGCGACGCTCCGGTTGTTGATCGATGATCAGACATCCGCATTTGATCGCCTGCTGCAGTTGTCAGATTGGTTGTACGAACAGGAACAGCGGCGGCATGGAATCTCGCTCATTCGATTGTTCGAGCGGTTGTTTGAGTTTCTGACTTCGGAAGATCAGTATGTGCCTCAAACCGTCGCAGAAACACTCTGGAGTGATTACACTCGCGGAGGTCGTCGAGATCGACCCGCGTTTCTGAAACGATTTGACCTCGACGCGCCTCCGCCACGCCCGTTGGCGACTCAGGGGATTCCGGCACGGCAGGGGCGACATTTGGAATCTGATTAGACGAAAGCATACGATGGCAATTCGATTCTTCTCGTCCGAGAACATTCTGCGACTGTTGGCCACCGGAATTCTGCTGGACGGGATAACTCAGGCCGAAGAGTCCGCGAAGCCTGTCTTCAAAGATGGCGAAGCGCAGGTCGTCGAAGCATTCAACAACGGATGGATTCGACACGATCTGTGGGTCGAAACGGAATTTGATTCTGACGGTAACGGCAAACCGGATCGGATGCACGTTGATGTGATACGTCAGAAACAAACGGATACAGAAGGCCTGAAAGTGCCCGTCGTCTACGAATCCAGTCCGTATTATGCCGGCACCGGCACCAACGACGCGCAGTATTTCTGGAGCCCCCGGCAGGAAGTGGGTGCTCACCCTCCGAAGCATGTGACACCCGCCTCGATTGATCAGCAGAGCCTGCGGCCGACAATTTCGGAATCGCAGGTCGGCGACTGGGTTCCTCGCGGATTTGCGGTCGTGCATTCCTCGTCGCCTGGGACCGGGTTATCGCAGGGATGTCCGACGATCGGTGGCGACAATGAATCGCTCGCGCCGAAAGCCGTCATCGACTGGCTCAACGGTCGCGCCAATGGCTACACGACACCGGACGGCGATGAACGAGTTGTCGCGTTCTGGAGTACCGGCAAGGTCGGCATGACGGGCACGTCATACAACGGAACGATTCCGCTCGCAGCTGCGACGACTGGTGTGGATGGCCTTGAAGCCATCATTCCGGTGGCCCCGAACACGTCATATTACCATTACTACCGATCTCATGGCCTTGTGCGCCATCCCGGTGGTTACCTGGGCGAAGACATCGATGTGCTCTACAACTTCGTCAACAGCGGAGATCCGAAATTTCGCAAGTACTGCGACTGCAATGTGCGCGACAAGGAAATGGCGGAAGGGTTTGATCGCGTATCGGGCGACTACAATGCGTTCTGGGCCGGACGAGACTATCTGCATGATCTCGGCCCGATGAAAGCCGCACTCCTGATGTCACATGCGTTCAACGACTGGAATGTCATGCCCGAACACAGCATACGAATTTATGAGGCCGCGGAAGCGAAAGGCCTTCCCGTGCAGATCTACATGCATCAGGGCGGTCACGGCGGACCTCCACCGCTGAAGCAGATGAATCGCTGGTTCACGCGATACCTGTACGGCGTTGAAAATGGTGTTGAGAAAAGTCCAAAGGCATGGATCGTGCGCGAAGAAGTCGAAGGCAGGGACGGGACGTCGTATCCTGACTATCCGCATCCGGAAGCTGTCGGCGTGACGCTGTATCCGATCGCGGGCGGATCGCAGGTTGGTCGCCTGCAGGCGGAGATTGCTCCTCGCCAGGGCAACGGAAAAATCATCGACAATTTTTCATTCAGTGGAGCGGTCCTTGCGAAAGCGGAATGGACCGATCATCGGCTGTTATTTGCCACGCCCGTGCTGACGGGACCATTGCATCTCTCCGGCACTGCGAAGGTGTCCATTCGACTGGCGAGCAACAGACCGTCGGCCAATCTTTCAGTCTGGCTCGTTTCACTGCCGTGGACAGACAGCAAACGCATTACGGATGACGTGATCACGCGCGGCTGGGCAGATCCGCAGAATCATCGTTCATTGACGGAAAGCGATCCGCTGGTGCCCGGGCAGTTCTATGATCTGACGTTTGACCTGCAACCGGATGACCAGGTGATTGCGAAGGGCGAAAAAATCGGACTCATGATTTTTTCCAGCGATCGTGACTTCACGCTCTGGCCGGACCCCGGAACGGAACTCACCGTTGACCTCGCCGGTACATCGATCACGCTGCCGGTCGTCGGTGGTCAGGCCGCGTTCGTGCAGTCCATCACGCAAATCCCTGAGCAGCCGTCAAAACCGTAGTTAGACATCGAAGCTTCATGCGCGGCACAGCGCTGACGGTCTGTGGATTTCAAGTAGGATAAGCTTCCAGCTTGTCAAGTTAGCCAGAAAGCTGTGTGCTTTCATTCAGTGACGCTCATAAATAAACAGACAAATTTGTGATTGAGAACACTAAGTAATATACGTCGGTCACAACTAATCGTCGCAGGTTTCCGAATGACCAGTTTAGCCAGTGGGCGAGCACCAGTCCCGTCCTGCCAGCAATTCACCGAAAGGATCAACAATGCGTTTTTCGTTCACAATGGGGTTCCTTGCGGCGGTTCTGATGAGTCACGTCGCTGAGGCCCAACAAAAGCAACCAGCGGCGGCCGGGCAGAGTTCCAACACTGCTGTCGCTTCGGCAGTACTGCGTTACACGCCGGAAGATGTTGTCGGCGTCGCGGCAACGCAGCCATCGCGGATGTTGAAATCCAAATATCTGCAGATGATGGTCGAAGCGGCGTCGGGGCAGCAGGAAATGGACACCCTCATGGCCACCCTGACCAGCGAACTGGGGATGGACCCGCGCACGGTTCAGGAAGCCGCGATACTTTTCGACCGCGAAACCATCGATCGTACACTGGGTCCAATGGGGGTCCAGGCGGGTGGCACAGCTGGGCTGAAGAATAATTTGAAGCAGTTTGCATTGGCAATGCACAATCTGCACGATGTCTACGGTCGCTTTCCGGACGACGAGGGGATTGACAATGAAAACAAGGGCAACCAGAGTTGGCGTGTCTGGATGCTGCCCTACATGGACCAAGCGCCTTTATTCAATCA
>JBBJME010000387.1:0-5458 GCA_037719765.1 Planctomycetaceae bacterium | reverse complement strand
CCGATGGTAACGCCGAACATGTGACGTCATCAGCCATTGCATCCAGCGACTCAGGTCTCCATCCTCATGCGGCCATAACAGAAGGTGAAAATGGTTGGTCATCAGACAAAACCCGGTCAGCCGCATCGGCACTTTCTCGTGAGCCTCCCGCATCAGGTTCAAGAACGCAGCGAAATCGTCATCTTTGTGAAAGACATCACTGCGACCATTGCCCCGGTTCAGGACATGGTACACAAAACCACCGCGGGATGCTCTGGATGTTCGGGGCATGAACACAGATTAACCGCAGCCACGACCTGTGTAAAGTAGAATGTCCCCTTTTGCGACGATCACTTGCGAGCCAGAATCATGACGCGAACCGGGGCGGGATGGCCTTCGATGGTGCGCTTCGGATCGGCAGGATCAAGAAAATCGGCGAGCGATTCGAAGGTCATCCAGCCGGTTCGTCTTTGTTCCACGACCGTTGTCGGAGAAGCGTCGATGACCTGCAGATCACGGAATCCCGTTCGCTGCAGCCACCGCTTCAGCATCGGGATCGACGGGATGAACCACACATTCCGCATTTTGGCATAGCGATCTTCCGGTACGAGACATGTGAGATCTTCCGATTCGATGATCAGCGTTTCCAGGACGAGTGTGCCGCCAGGTCGCAGCGAATGCCACAGAGACTGCAGATGATCAATCGGGCTGGTGCGGTGATACAGCACACCCATCGACAAGGTCACATCAAACGCATTCAGTCGTTTCGGAATGTCTTCATCCGTCAGCGGCAGCACATAATGAGCGACCGCAGGGTCGGCATACCGGCGAACCACTTCAAACTGCATGAGGAAAAGCAAGAACGGATCAAAGCCAAGAACCAGACTGGCTCCGGCCTGGATCATTCGCCAGCCATAGTATCCGTTGCCGCAGCCCACATCCAGAACTCGACGCTCTCGAAATTCGACATGCGGAGCCAGGCGATCCCATTTGAGGTACGACCGCCATTCTGTATCGATTGGCAAGCCAAACAGTTCAAACGGCCCTTTTCGCCACGGGTGAAAGGCCATCAACTTCTGCCTCAGTGATGTTTGATCATCGACCGTCAACTCGCCTTCGATCGTCACGGCGTCGCGATCAGCCGACAGCTGTGTTTTCTTTGGATTCGGCAACTGATTCCAGACATCGATCCAGTTCTGCAGATTTCCATGCCGGTCCGATGTGAGCGCGTCATCCGTTTTTGAACGAAGCGCGTTGACCCATTCACCGTGACCTTCGTCCGTCAGTCGTGTGTATAACCGTTCGCGATCAAAAAGTGTCATGTGTGAAGTTCAGGACCGTTTACGCTGGTGCTGCCAAACTCGCCGATGTCAAGGCGCGGAGGCGATACTATCGAGAATCACAACTGTTTTCGGCTTTCGCCGAATCTTAAACTCCCTGATTTCCTGCCAATCACACAGAATATCGCATCGCTCAGTTCAAGTCCTGTGCGACCAGGCTGCCGCTGGTCAAAGTGCTGAATATGCATCTGTTGTTCCCATTATTCTCAAGTGTTGTCTTCGTCTTTGGAATGATTTTCGCCCGAAAGGCCATCAGTCGCGGGGCGAGTGCATGGACGGGAACATTTTACGGCAATCTCTGGCTGGGACTGATCTGGCTGCTGGTGGGTCTCTGCCGGTTGGACGTCATTCCCGTTTCCGAATGGTGGTACGCAGCGATTGTGGGGCTGCTCTTTTTTGCCGGGCAGTGCTTCACATTCATGGCGTTTCGTTACGGTGACGTTTCGGTGGCAACACCCATTTTTGGCGTCAAGATTCTGTTCGTCGCGGTCCTGTCCCCGACATTGACAGGTCAGCGTATTTCAAAAACCGTCTGGATCGCAGCCTTTGTGGCAACGGCGGGAATCATTCTGGTGCAGTATGGAAGCGGCGCCGGGCAACGACACGACAAGAAACGCGTATTCCTGACCGTTGTAACTGCCCTGTCTGCGGCGATTTGTATGTCGCTGTTCGACGTGTGTTTGCAACGCTGGGGAGTGATCTTCGGGGCTCTCAAATTCCTGCCGGTGATGTTTGTTTCAGCCTCCTTGTTTTCTTGTGTGCTGCTTCCGTGGGTCGATCGCGTTCCGCGGCTTAAGTCCATTCACGCTCTACATCCCATGATCATTTCGACAGTCTTGATGCCGCTGCAGTCCATGGGAATGACGATTGCCTTGTCGCAGTTCGGCGACGCCACGCGTGTCAACATTGTGTACGCGCTGCGCGGTCTGTGGGCTGTTGTCTTTGCCTGGATGCTGGCCGGATCCTTCGAAAGCGGAGAACGTTACGCCAGCCGATCCGTGATGCTTCGCCGAGCGACTGGTGCCGTGCTGTTGACGGGAGCTGTCATCGCATCCATGCTGCGATAACGATCAAAACGGCAAACCGGTCAGGCGTTCATACGCTTCGATATAGCGAGACGAGGTACGCTGGACGACATCGTCCGGCAAAACAGGCGGCGGGCTGTTCTTGTCCCAGCCGGATGTTTCGAGCCAGTCGCGGACAAACTGCTTGTCATACGACGCCTGGCCTCGACCTGCCTCGTAATGATCCGCTGGCCAGAAGCGTGAGCTGTCAGGAGTCAGCACTTCGTCAATCAGGATGATATCGCCATCCATGAGCCCGAATTCAAATTTCGTGTCGGCGACGATGATCCCTTTGGTACTCGCATGAGCACATCCCTCAGAGTACACCTGCAGACTGATGTCGCGCAGCCGACTGGCGAGTTCAGCACCAACTACCCCGCACATCTGGTCAAAACTGATGTTCTCGTCATGGCCGGATTCGGCTTTGCTGGCCGGCGTGAAGATGGGTTCGGGCAGACGGCTGCTTTCCTTCAATCCCGTCGGTAACGGACTTCCGCAGACAGTGCCGGACTGGCGGTATTCTTTCCATCCCGATCCGGCAAGATACCCGCGGACGACGCATTCGACAGGTACGACGGAGGTCTTCATCACGACCATACTGCGACCGGCCAGCGACTGCACATCAGTTCCGGCGGGAAGCGGAAGTGAAGCCACGTCACTTGTGATCAAGTGATGACGCACTGAAAGACGACTGAACCAGAACTGGCTGAGTCGCGTGAGGACTTCACCTTTCCTGGGGATGCCATTCGGGAGTATGTAGTCAAAAGCACTGATTCGGTCAGACGCGACGAAAAGAAGCCGATCGCCGAAATCATAAACATCCCGAACTTTTCCGTGGCGGACAGGGATTCCTGGCAAAGAACTTTGCAACATCACAGCCGACATGCAGCACCAACGATTCAAGAATTCATGAACTTTGTGATCCGTCCTGAGTCTACAGTGGCCTGAGCATTTGAACAATGCACCCGCCAGTGCTTAGACTGCGGAGCTTAAGAATGGAATTCAGCTCTGGGATTCGTCACAGACGTGACGGTCACCACAGCGGCAGCTGCTACGCAATGCACGTCGGACGTGAGCTGACGGGGAAATTCATGGGGGTCATTCAGTTTCGCGTCGAACGCCCGGACCTGCTGTCAGGTGCGTCAGAGCTGTCGTTGATCGACTTTCTGATGTATGACGGTCGCGTTATTCCTGCGAGGACTCACCTGGCAAACGGGATGCTGTATTGCGAACGTCACTTGTCGGAAAGCGGACAAATGCGACTGCTGTGGCCGCGTTTCGACGGTCGTCGCCAGGTCGTGCATACAACCAGCCTGCGAGAGCAGTCGGCACCTTATTCGCTGGAACTGGAGCTTGCACGTGGTCAGTTGTCACGGCTGCGTAATCAGTTCACTTCGTGGTCAGGTGCCGGGTTGCAGTCGTCGCGTCAACTGGCAACGCTGATTCAGGACTCACATCGATCTTTTCGCACTGCCGTGCTGCGTTCGGAATCTCCGGAGACGGCAGTCGCTGCCGCAATCCTGTCAATCGATACTTCTTCCCGCGCCACGGATCTGCTCTGCCAGCATTATGTGGAGCAGCGCATTGGATATCGTCGCAGTCGCGCCTCACGTTTGCCCGTGTTTCTGGGTTGCCGCCTGAATCAGATTCCAACCGACTCTGAGGCATTCTGTCGCGCCTTCAACGCAGTGCAACTGGACACATCGTGGAAGAATCTTGAACACGACGATGGCGAATATCAATGGGAGCATCTGGATGAACTTGTCGCATGGGCTCAGGAACAGAAACTGTTCGTGCTGGGCGGGCCGTTGCTGGATTTGTCGGAAGACGCCCTGCCGGGTTGGCTGAAAGCCTGGACCGGTGACATGGTCAACCTGCAAAGCTTCACGGCAGACTTTGTGGAAACCGTCGTGGGACGTTATGTCGGTCGCGTCCGCCACTGGGAAGTCGTGAGCGGTGCCAATCGCGGTGGTGTGGCTTCGCTGGACGAAGAGCAGCGCATGAATCTGGTCGCCCGTGCGATCGAAGCTGCACGGCAGGTCGATGAACATACCCACATCAGTCTGCGCGTGATTCAGCCGTGGGGTGAATACCTCAGCCAGACAAAAAATCGTCTGTCACCAATACAATTTGTGGACACGCTTCGTCGTTGCGGGGTTCGATTCGCGGAGGTCAATCTGGATTTGCGCGTCGGGGATTATCCGTCACCCACGCTGTGGCGGGACAGCCTCAGTTTGTCTCATCTGATCGATCAGTGGTCGCTGCTGCAGGTTCCGATCAATATCATGCTCACCGCGCCATCGGCACCGTCGGGAAAGAAAATGGAATTTGAGGCCACTCAGGTTCAATGGCTGCAAGAGACTGTGCGAATGTGCCTTGCCAAGGAACGAGTGGTCGGCATTTACTATTCGAACTGGAACCGGCAGGATCCCGGACTTCCGCATACCGCACTCGTAAATCCCGATGATTCGCCGCGTGCAACTTTGGATCTGTTGCAGTCAATGTCTAATGAATATTGGGGATAAGGGAGTCTCGGTGTCTGGAAATCTCGTGACGATTGGTGACTACAAGGTCGGTGATGGTCAGCCGCTGCTGTTCATCCTCGGCCCATGCGTGATGGAATCGGAAGTCCTGGTCCTGCAGATCGCGGATCGACTGGCTGAGCTGCGTGATCGTTTGAAACTTCAGATCGCATTCAAGTCCAGTTTCGACAAAGCCAATCGAACGAGCGTCGAGAGTTATCGAGGACCGGGTCTGGAAGAAGGCTTGCGAATGCTGGATCTCGTCCGGCAGAAAACGGGACTTCCGACAACGACCGACATTCACGAAGCTGCTCAGGCGGCTCCCTGTGCTGAAATCTGTTCGATCTTGCAGATCCCGGCATTCCTTGCGCGACAGACCGACTTGATCGTGGCGGCTGCAGATGCAGCAGTCGCACGCGATATCTGCGTGAATGTCAAGAAGCCGCAGTTCGTGGCCCCCGAAGATATGATTCACGCGGTCAACAAATGCCGCGCCAGGGGACTAAAGAACGTGATGCTCTCCGAACGGGGGTCAACATTTGGTTACGGCCGC
>JBBJME010000386.1:0-5463 GCA_037719765.1 Planctomycetaceae bacterium | reverse complement strand
CGATGCAGTCGGTGGCCTGAGCACCTGATCGAGCGCGGGCGGGCAGAGCGTCTGCGACTGCAGAAACAGAAGCGATCAAGCACCAGGCTGCCACGGATGTATGAGATGCTGAAAACGATGCTGACACAACTCAAGGGGCGTCAGTGAGTGTGAAGCAGCGAGTCCCTGATGTGACAGTTGTGACACCGACTGCACGTAATACTGCTTCTCACCACGAGTCAGAACTGCTCGAAATCTGCTGCCAGATTCCTGGTCCAGCGGCGTTGAGTAGTCGTGCTGTCGCCGCTCAGGCCGATGCAACCGAAGCAGATCGGCAAATCACGTTTCGCTGCTTCCGTGTGCGCCACCGACGCGCGCAAGGGGACGAACCAAACTGCCTCCGTCTT
This sequence comes from Planctomycetaceae bacterium, assembly GCA_037719765.1. Taxonomy (GTDB): domain Bacteria; phylum Planctomycetota; class Planctomycetia; order Planctomycetales; family Planctomycetaceae; genus SXXK01. The sequence goes on along the minus strand of JBBJME010000386.1, from coordinate 5,077 downwards.
GTCGGACCGACGCAGATCACAACTTGAGTAAAGCATGTGAACATGGCATTAACCGTCGATGGTTTTCTCATCTGGCTGGATGTGGAGTTCGTAGTCAGTGAATCGCTGGATGTCGCGACCGGCGTCTTCCCAGCCGAAGGGGTAGTTTCCGTAGTGCATGAGGCGAACGGAAGTGTCGGCGAAGATCTTGTAACCGGCCTGACGGATTCGTTCGGAAAAGGCGAAGTCTTCGCCGAGATACCAGTGGGCGTTCTGGTACTCTCGTACCATAGGGTGGAACCAGGGCGTCACGGATTCTCCAAACATCGTGTTGCAGACTGGCAGCTTGAGTTTATCGCTTCTACAATCGACACTCCGTCAATCAGCGGGATTTGAAGTGGAATTAATGCACAACAGTGATCGACGAAGCCGACTCCCGCCTGGTCAGACATCAGCCGAAACGGAAACGACTCATTCTCCCCGATTGCCATTGTCTCTAGCGATTGTCTCAATAGCATGAAGCCGACTAGCAACTCAATCATCACGGAGGCAAAGTTTGGTTGCGGCGACTTCTGATTCTCGCATTTCCGCCGAAAGAACCGCCTTAATGCCACAGCCAGTTTTGAGGACAATTGGTAATTGCAGGGAACCACCATCAAATTCAGAGTCTCACTCAACTCGCTATAGAAATTTGCAAAAAACAGACTCCAATGTTCATTCGTCGCAGCCTGATTGTCTCGCCAAAAGCACACAAGCATCGATGCATACGATTCGAGCGAACTCGCCTGCACAATGGACTTCCCGGCGTCTTCCTCGAGGGAAGAAATCCATGGTGCAAGACCATCGAACCCAGACCTCCAAAGTTGTGTGGCGAGATTTGTGTCCATCAGTGCGGCCCCATACTGCCTACTTAAACAGATTTCCAATCAGATCTTTCTGCCACTGCGACATGTTCCAGTTGCCGAAGTACCCCGATCCAAAGATTGCCATTTGGCCAGTTTGAGAATGCTTGCTCACTGTGAACGCAACAATTTCGCCACGTTCTATTTTCGAAAGCGGATTTACAACACCCAGGTTATCCACAATTCGCTGATGCACCACTTTTATACAGTTTCCTGTTTCAAAGTCGGGTTCTCGTCCTGGGAGGGTTGCCGGAGGAGGTGTGGACAATCGTGAGAACTATGAATCAATTCTCCAGCAATGTGAAGCCGATCAAGCTCTAGAGTCAGGTCTTCGAACGACTCAGTGTTCTCCGGCAACTGTCGAGCGAAATGGAACAATCGCCAAGCATCGAACCCGGCGATGTGTCCATCACTCGTAAGCTCAATCTCGATACTGATTTGATCACCACCCGTCAATCGACAGCCAATTCCATGAAACCGGTAGTCTTGACCGTTCGATAGTTTCCCTCGCTCCGCGATTCGACCAGCCTTCCATCCCTGAAGGAGCGAACTCTCAAACAACTCTGTTCGGAGCAGTTCGCAAGCTTTTTCTGCGTTGCCCCAGTAGGCTTCGATCAGATTTTGTAGTGCGGCTCTCATTGATCACCACCTCCAGATTCTCTTCAGCTCTTCAAGTGTCGCCTCCATCCATCGAATCTCAATCCCAGCGGCACGCGCTGCCTCAAGACGATGGTGACCATCCACGATCGTTTTCATGCCATCTTTACCAGTATGTATCAAGATTGGCGGAATATTTCCCCAGCCTTTCTGTGCCGTCATTGTGGCTGCAATGTCATCGACCAAGGCAAAGTCATCCAACCCCGATAGCACTTGCGTCGGAACAAAGTCTTCGACATTACCGACTAAAATGTCTCTCAATTTCAGCAGAGGATTCAACAACGCTTCAGCCAGCGGACACGGGTCGCCATTATGCACCAGCACCCCGCTGGTTCCCACGTGATAGACGTGAGTCCCATGGATTTCGAGGTTGTAGACGGCTGTCGAGCCGGGGATGTGATTCAGTGACGTGACTGTAGTCGTGCCAGATGTTGTGCGGAGCGTTTCTCTGGGCTGCAGCGAGTCGGCCCGGACGAAGTCTTGACGGTCTTCGCTCCAGAACGGATGGTTGCCCGTGCAGAGAATTGGTTCCGCCTGCCCGAGGATGCTCAGCGAGATCGATGCCGACACCTGATGCCGAAATGTCCCCGTGATGACTCGGCCTTCGCCCGGCACAATCTCCGGACACGGCTCAATCGCCAGCACCTGAGCATGCCCATCAATGCCGCATTCCGGAACGGAAATGAACACAGTTCCGCCGACTTCGGCCTGCTGCTCATTCAGCCATGTGAGCGGTCTCAGCAGCACCACATCCGCCGTTGAGCCATCTCGCTTCGGAGCCACCAGCGTCAGCTTCCGCCAGTCTGCAGAAACAACATCGGATCCAAACTGAAGATCGAGTTCCGTTGTTGGCGAGTCGGCCTGAACTCGCCTGCCGACGGTCAGCTCTTCGATTTTCGTCAGCTCAATTTGTGAACTTGGAGAAGCAGCAGCACGAGTCAGGATCGGTGAACCAGCCTCCGCGATTGCTGAGCGGATTGAGTCGGCAGGTCGCTGGCTTCGGCTCGACTCCGCTGCAACCGACGTTGTAGTCGTCGAAAACGACTGCCCGTCCAGTGCCTGATAGACACTGAATCCGCACACAGAAAGACATGCCACAATCGTCAGAATCGAAGATCGCTTCATACCGCGAAATGGATTAGGGATTTTGTTCATAGTTAGGATACTGTTTCAACGATGTGCCGTGACGAATAGCCAGCCTATTGTTTGACAGCGCCAATCCCACGCATTTCAGGATTATCGGTAATTGTAATTTCGGTACACATTAAAGTGATGCCCGCCGCTTCATCCAACAGGATTACGAAGTGCTCCGATATCCTGTGAAACAACAGGCATGAAATCGTCCATTCCATTTGCTGCGGTAGGCTTTTGCAGAACCAGCATTTAATGAATTGATCTGACGCAGTCCCATTCAGATCGCTCGTCCTTATGATCAAAAGGCGGTGGGTCAGCGAAAAGCTGTATATTGTTGCCAGACGTCCGGAGAATTGTTCACTCATCAGCTAGAATCCTAGAATGGCCATGGTATGAAATCAGACCCCTTTCCGCCGTAGAACGTCGTTTTGTGTAGATACTCCTTCATCAGTGTGTAGATTTTCGGTTCATCGACAAATGAAGTGCGCGTCATAGAAATCAGCAATTATCCGATGAGCGCGAACTTCGCTAGATGTAACGCATAGAGTTTGGCGATGAAGTAATCATGATCGCGGTAACCATAAGCCATTCTTTGGAGGGCACCGATCTTATTGTTGATGCCTTCGAGTCGGCCAGTCGAGATGGGGAAGTCGTACCAGTTGAGGATCCCGGTTCTGTGTCCTTGCAGAGTGTTGGCCATCGTCTGGAGGACCTTGATGCCGGATGCCCGAGCGCGGGCACACCAGTCTGCAAGGAACACACCAGCGGCCAATTTGTTGGATTGTTGCCATATCTGACCGAGATCCTCTTTGAGATAGTAGGCGATCGCGAGCGATTGATTCAGGTGGAGCGCTTCCATCAGCCGCGCCCGTTCATTCTTGGTTACATCCAGATCCTCATTGTGCTTCAGCAGCAGCCAGCGAAGGCCCTTCAGAACTTTCCGGCCCATCTGGTCGGCTTCGCGTTGAAGGTCGCGACGAAGCGTTGTCAGTTTCTCATTCATCAGCTTCACAATATGAAAGCGATCAAACACGTGCTTCGCATTCGGAAGGTTTTTCAGCACTGCCGAGTAGTACGCACTGGCCATGTCAGTGGCCACCGCCTGGATCTTGGCCTTCGAGCCGCGAAGCCGTTTCCAAAAGGGTTTCAGGGCCTTTTCACCCTTTCCTTCACCCACGAAGACGATCGCTCCGGTCGTCCAGTCAATCACAATGGTAAAGAATTTGTGTTTCTTGCCAACGTAGATTTCGTCGATCGCGATGATCTCCAGATCTCGCAGACGTGGCTTGCAGAATTTCTTCTGCAGGTACTTCTTGTCGATGCTCCGAATCATCGTATCACTGACGCCCATATACTGAGCCACATCCCGAATGGTCATCATCTTGCGCAGATCGACCACATGGCGAGCAAAGGCCTTTGTGTAATTGCACAGAGGGACGACGTTCGGCAGAACCGCATTCAGCACTTGTACGCAAAGCCGACACTCCAGTCGCGGGGCTTTGATGAACAAGACTGTCCTGTCTTTGCCGATCGGAGCGGCATGCACAACCCGAGTAAACGTCCCTCGGTGAATCACTTCCCGATTGCCACACTTCGGACACTTGTGACACGATGGCGGGGCTTCCATGCGGATATGAAATATCCCGTCTTTTCGCCAACAACCCTCATGCTCGTAGCCTGAAACGCCTATCGAACTGTACAATTCTCGCGTGGTCACTTCGGATCTCCTGATAAGTCAGATTTAGACACCTGCTCATCAGACCGATTTGACCACACTTTGTAAACTCAATCCTCATCAACTACTTACGACGCGCACTTCATTTGTCGATGAACCAGATTTTCCAATTGGTCACGGAATTACTTCCGGGTATTGGCGCACTTTCTGGTCCACCGGATCTGAGCCATTTGAGGAACCGCTCATAATCAAACTTTTCAAAATTCAGGTGGTTTCTTCCTGAGTTTTCCATTGCTTGCCTGAGCACCTGCTCTAGATTTCCGTCGTCCGGCGAGAAAAAGGGCGAGAAAAAGGGGACGGGGCGAGAAAAAGGGGACGGGCGAAAAGAAAAAGGGGACGCAGCTCATTGTAACGAAAAAAGGGGACGCATTGAACGAAAAAAGGGGACGCAGCTCATTGTTTGTAGATTGTTCATCTCTTTCCGGGCCTTCCACGTGAGCGTAGCGTGTGTTCGAGCTGAAGGCGAATTGCGGACTGGGAAACAAACACGTCGCTTCCATAAGGTTGACCTTTTTTCAAGCACTTTCGAATGGCCTTTTCTTCGGATTCATTCTGAACTCGATTCACCATCGCAACCCAGGAGGAAGAAAAGGGGGAGGAAGAAAAGGGGACGCAGCTCATTGTTTGTAGATTGTTCATCTCTTTCCGGGCCTTCCACGTGAGCGTAGCG
>JBBJME010000146.1:0-18260 GCA_037719765.1 Planctomycetaceae bacterium | reverse complement strand
CTCCGCTGGCGATGCAGTACGTCCAGCCAGGATACAGCCACACGAGCCATTTGACTCGATCACAAGTCGCCTGTGAGTTCGATCTTCTGCAGCAGGGCTTTAACTGTCGTTTTAGTTCACAGAGTCAGAAAATTCGTTTAATGGCAAGCTGCAGCCGCAGGCGAAACGCGGCAACGGGCGGATCTGGCGAAACTTTGATCATTGTGCTGTGTTTGGGGTTCGACCGCAGGTTATCGGCACTCGTAGTCGGATTGGAAATAACAGGGCAATTTGAGTAAATGCCGTGCAAAAGATTGTCAGAGCGTGGGTTATGCTGTGAAATGATGGTGGAAGGACCAGTGTTCACGTAGCTGATGGCTTGGAGTGGTTTTATGAGACCGTGCGTTTGGATGAGTGGATGTATTCTTTCGTGGGCCATCACGTTGTCGTCCGCGTTCGCGGCAGGACCGACAGCCGCCGATCAGATGGCGGCGGCCATGGAGTCGTGGCGTACCGGTGATCTGGACGGGGCGCACGGGCAGCTGACGCAGCTGATCGAAGCGGGGACCGGGGATGCACGCGCGTTCTACTACCGCGCGTTGATTTCTGAGCAGCTCGGATTTGATTCCGAACTGGATCTGAAAGCCGCCGCCAAACTCGAAGCGGAGACGACATCGACGCGGCTGGTCAATCGAGCGCTGGAAAAAGTGCAGGGAGCAACGCGGACGAAAATCGAAAAGTACCGCGCGGAGGCTCGAGCGAAACTGAAGCCGGATCCCAAAGCGGAAGCACGCAAAGCGTTGTACCGAGAAGGCATCGAAGCCTGGAAGGCTCATGATTCGGCGGCAGCACTCGCCAAATTTGACGCGGTGATCGCAGATGGCGGCACAGATGCACGTGTGTTTTATCTGCGCGGTGTTGTGCTCGCAGAAATGGGGAAGACGGAAAAAGCAAAACTCGCGTTTGCAGCTGGCCTCGCACATGAAAAAACAGCAAAGGAGATCGAGCTGGTCAATCTGGCACTGGCGGATGTGCAAGGCGGCGTTCGGCAGATCATTGAAGAACAGACGACTGTCGAGATCGATGGAAGCATCGTTTCTCGTCAGGCCGCGCATCGCATGATGCGACGGCTGGATTCGATGTCGCAGGACGAGCGTCTGGCAGAAGCCGGTGCCGCGGCGGCTCGGGAGGCAGAACGCGCGCAAGCCGCAGCTGCGGCTCGCCAGCAAAAAGCAGCCGAGGCCATTTTGGTTGAGAATAAAGCAAAGATGGAGGCGGAAGAACGACTGAACGCTTCGAGAACTCCGGCCACAGATCTGCTGGCTGCAGCGGACGCACCAAAGAAGACGGAGATTCCGGCTGCGACGCCAAAGGCCGATGCCCCGCCGACGGCTGAAGCACCTGATTCCCCGGCGTCGAGCAATCCGTTTCTTGGCGGTAAGCCCGTAACACCCGGTTCTTCAGCATCTCGCGCCACAGGGGCACCGATCGACACGTCTTACCTTCCGGTGGATGCAGACTTCGTGTTTTATGCCCGACCAGCGGATGTCCTTGCCAGCGGTTTTGTGGCACCCATGAAGGGCACGCCCGAATTTGAAAACGCCATGACCGAAATGGCGGCTCAGGCGGGTTTTGATGCAAACGATATTGAATCAGTCACATCCGGCGTCAGTAATTTCATGGCGGGAATGATGCAGCTGGGAATGCTGGCGGCGAGCGGTCAGGATCCCACGGCGATAGCAAATGTATTCAGTGGCGGCACTGCCATCAGTGTCCTGCGAACGAATAAGGATGTTGATGTGGCGACGATCGTTGCCGCCAGCAAAAGTTGAGTCGTCCTTCGATGGTAAGGCGTACTACCTGATCGACAGTCAGCAACCGAATCAGCCGCAGGTCGCTGTACCAGGTCGATACACGAACCTACATTTTTGGAGTTGAGAAAGCGATCCAGACGGCGATCACCAATGGTCCTGGCGAAGCGACGAATGAGCAGTTCAGCTTTGTTTCGAACGGCAGTCCGTTTGTCCTGGCGTTTTCCAGTCCGCTGCTGGCCGGGATGAGTGGATCCATTCCGGACGCTCCAGCCCAGGCTCCGCCGATGTTGAACCAAATCGTACAGGCCGTGCGGGGAAAAATCGCCGGCGCGGCGATCACCATGGACTTCGCCAGCAATCTTGATCTGAAAGTCGTCGTGAACCTGACAGAACCTGAGGCAGCAAACGAAGTTCAGGGACCGATGGATCAAGGCCTGGGGATGGTCAAACAGATGTATCCGGTGGCGGCTGCTCCGTGGTTCCTCAGCCGCTGCAGGCACCAGTCAACCAAATGGTCAATAGTCTGGCCGCATCGCACGCGGATCAGTTGCGACAATATCTCTCACGATCCCCGGTCAGCTTGTCAGTGTTCTGAAGGACAACCCGGCAAACCTTCAAGGGGCAATTCCCATGGGGCCCGGCGGACCAGGGTTTCCAGGCGGGCCGGGAGGGCCAGGTCTACCAGGCGATCCTGCGGCACCGGGTGCGCCAAGAACATTGCCGCCGCCCCCGCAATAGAAAGGACATTCCTGTCCGCCCTGAACTTCCGCGCAAAAAAATGGGCACCGGTATGATACCGGTGCCGCGAGGGGACGCATCAACTTGGACCAGAAAGGAGAGAGAGGAGGGGAGAGAGGGGGAGAGGATTCAATGAATGCCGCCGGGGAGACGGCACTCCGTTTCATGACGTCGCCGCGATGGCGACTATCGTTCGCGTACTGAATCGGCCATCGAAATGGACGGCTTCGTCAGGTCGCTTTGGGAAATGCTTCGTTCGCTGGACTTTCGCGTGGCCCGCCATCCGGAGGACTTGCTGCCGGTCGCTTCAGCAGCAGTTGTCGTTGACGACGAGCGGCGATGAGTCGTCGGAATAACTTCCCTGCTGGATTCACGGCGAGCAGAGGGAGGAAAACTGATCGCTTCGTCATCGTCACTGGCAGGTGCTTTGTAAGAGGCACCATCAACCGGAGCGGCAGAACTGCTGCGGTCGTAAGGCTTGTCTTCTTCAAAATTTTCTTTGGTAGCAGTGCGTGCCGGCCCGCCGCCGATATATCGGGTACGGGTCGCTGAACCGACTGCGTCGTGCTGTCAATAATTGGGTAGCCAAATGCCATCTGTGAGCCGCCGTAATATCCGCCGAAAGCCATTGATGAACCGATCGGAACGGTGCGATAGGCTGTCTGTGGACGCATCACGGTGACTTCTTCTTTTCGCATCACCAGTTTCTGTACGGCCACTTTTTCCGTTGTACGTTCAGCCACCATTTTGGTTTCCTGAACAGTCACGCGGCGTGTTCCCTGAACGGCGACCTGACGGACCGAAGGGACATTGCAGGTCATCATGCTCGGCACATACTGGCGAGACGTCCTGTATTTCGGCACGAAGGCTGTTCGCATCGAGTAACCCGTGCGATTCATCCATCCCATCACGCCGGGGCGAGGATCGACCTGACAAGGAGCACACCTGGCGACCGGGTGGTAATTCGTAACCCACCGGCCCATATCGCGGTTGACCGTGCGGTTTTCGACGACGTTCTGATAAGAAACCGTCGGCACTTCGACTTCACGACTTGATGTCACCGGACGGTAGACCGTGACTTCACGTTCTTCCATCGCGGTCTCGTAATGCGGCACTTCCACAGTCTGTCTGACCTGTGTATAGGTCGTCACAGGAACCGTCTGGTAGCAGGTCGCCTGCATCGGCTGGATGGGAGTGCAGCAACTGGCTGCGCTAATCGGTGCGGCCATCGATGTTCCGCAACTGGAACATCCATCACCATAGTATTGAGCCCTTGCAACACCGTTTTGCAATGATACAGCCAACGCGCCAAGCGCGGCAACAAGGGCGATTCTTCTGGACAGCATGAGCTTCTTCCCTGAAGAAAGGATCAAGAGCCTGCCCACAGTTTGACAATAAACTGCGAACGGGCGAATGAGACGGGTTTGGGTGTCAGGGTCACAAGGCAGTTTGCTTCAGTGCGGCTGAAGCGGGATTGCGGTGCGTCTGAAACCACTGAGGTGAGACAGGACGCCTGTTTGATTTTCTGCAAGGAAGCAGATCAGCAGACAGAGCGTGATGAACAGGAGGATTTGGAAGGGAGTCGCAACGGTTTGGCTGAATCTGCCGGGAAACCCGTTACGTGCGGGGGAGATTTATCCCAACTCAAAATTTGGGTCAAGACCTCTTAAAGTTTTGATTGCAATTATTCGAGAGCTCTGCCCTGGACAGCACGAAGCACGGAAAAATACGGCCCCGGATCGGCAGTTTTCGCCGATCCGCTGGGCCACCGGCACGTCTTGCGTGTATCAGAGCGATTTCGCTGGCAGCAGGATCCATTTAACGGCAGAGACGAACACCTATTTCTTTCCAAGTGCGCGCTGCTGCCGGAAAAATTCCTGAAGAATTGCGCGACAGTCCTCCTGCATGATGCCGCCCATGACCGCCGCCTGATGGTTCAATCGGATGTCGGACGTCAGGCTGAAGAGCGTATGACAGGCACCCGCTTTGGGATCGGTTGCCCCATAAACCACTCGTGGGATTCTGGCCTGCACGATGGCGCCGGCACACATCGGACACGGCTCAAGCGTGACGTACAGCGTGCAATCCAGCAATCTCCAGGACTGCAGCACTTCCGCGGCCTGAGTGATGGCAATCATTTCTGCATGAGCCGTCGGGTCGTTGAGAGTCTCGCGCTGGTTGCAGGCTTCGGCGATGATTTTCTCCTGATGAACAATGATGGCGCCGACAGGAACTTCTCCCTGATCAAATGCCACCAGGGCCTGATCCAGCGCTTTCTTCATCCAGAAGTCGTGCGGTGTAAAGGGATGAGACAGCAGACCGTCCGACACAGGCAGTGTTCCTGGAAAAAACAGAACTGAAAAACTGCAATTTTGTAAACATTGCAACGGAAAGGCATTGTAAGAAATTCAAAACCACCCGACGAATGATGGGCGTTTGAACACATCCGGAACGTCGTTCAGGAATCATGATATTGCCGTAAACACAATGAAAATCAGGCATTGCGGAGATTTACTGAACGCGATTGGGCAAGTTTTCCAGAGTACCCCGGAGTCGATTTGCATGGTCGTTTCTTAACTGTTCTGTCGAGAGAGAGAGACCGGGCTCGGAGTGAGATCCTTGAGCCCGACCGCTGCCCTGAGAACGCAGCACACTGCCTTGAGACCGCAGTGCAAAGAGAGACGATGGCTCGCCTGAGAAACGAGCCCGTGTATTTGAGCGAGTGCCTGAGAAACCTCGCTCCTTGAAAAAGGCCATCGGATTTATTTCAATCCGATCGGCCTTTTTTTTATGCGCCAGCGTCGTTGGTTTCAGAATGGTGATGACTACAATACTTGTGATCGCCATCCCGCGATCTTTGTGAGCGTTTATGAATCATGAATCGAAAGTGAAAATTATGTCTGATCAGGAAAAACTAAACACCATCATCTCCGAACTTTGTGTCGCGTACTGGATGGAGATGGAAACCGTGATGAATTACATCGCCTGCTCGATCAATCTGGACGGAGTTCGCGCGGAAGAGATCAAGTCGTCGCTGCAGGCAGACATCGCGGCCGAAATGATGCACGCTCAGGTGCTGGCAAAACGCATCAAGACGGTCGGGGGAATCGTTCCCGGCAGTGCGTCGTTCGTGTCGCGGCAGGACAGCCTGCAGCCGCCAAAGAAGATGACAGACCTTGTCGCCATCATCAAAGGCGTCATCATCGCCGAAGAAGCCGCGATCGCTCAGTATTCGAAGATCATTCAACTGTGCGATGGCTTTGATTATGTGACGCAGGATCTTTGCATCACCGCGTTGGGTGACGAAGAAGAACACCGTCGCGAATTCATGGGCTACCTGTCTGAGTACGAAGGATGAGACTGTTGGTCACATGCCTGGCCCTTGCGCTCCTGCAGTTCTGTGCGGCAACCGTTTCCAGAGCCGCCACGCCCACGAGGGCAAGACCGAATGTTGTGGTGATTCTTGCTGATGACCTCGGCTATTCTGACCTGGGCTGCTACGGCAGTGAAATTGCCACGCCGCAGCTGGACCAGTTGGCCGAGCGCGGCCTGCAGTACACGCAGTTCTACAATACCGCGCGGTGCTGGCCTACTCGCGCGGCGCTGCTGACCGGCTACTATCCGCAGCAGGTTGGCCGTGATGCGTTGCCGACGGTTGCCGGAGGTTCCGGACCTGCATCTGTCAGGCCAGTCTGGGCTCCGCTGCTGCCGCAACTGCTCAAGCCTGCGGGCTATCAATGCTACTATTCGGGCAAGTGGCACATTGACGGAACACCTGCGGCAGGTGGTTTTGATCGCAGTTACGAACTGCAGGATCAGGGGCGTTACTTTCGCCCAGAGCGGCATCTGGAAGACGGACAGCCGTTGCCTGTGCCCAGGGACGGCGATGGCTATTACTCTACGGTCGCGATCGCCGATCATGCGATTCGCTGTCTCAAAGCGCATGCGGACGCGGGCACCGAAAATCCGTTCTTTCAATATGTCGCTTTCACCGCTCCTCACTTTCCATTACAGGCATTGCCCGAAGACATTGCGCGTTATGCAGATCGATACAGGGACGGCTGGGAAAAAGTGCGACAGGCGCGGTTTGATCGGATGGTCGCCCGAGGGCTCGTTTCAGGACGCATAAGCGACACCGAACGCACATTGGGGCCGCCGTATGCCTTTCCCGCACAGGTCCGAGAGTTTGGGCCTGGGGAAGTCACTTTGCCGTTGCCGTGGGATCAACTGAATGATGCCCAGCAATCGTTCCAGGCAACCAAGATGGCGATTCATGCGGCGATGATCGATCGGATGGATCGCGAGATTGGCAGAATTCTCGAACAACTTCGCGCGATGCAGGCGTTCGACAATACGCTGATCCTTTTTCTGTCTGATAACGGAGCGTCGGCAGAGATCATGGTGCGCGGTGACGGCCACGATCCGGACGCCGCGCCAGGTTCGGAGAAGACGCACTTGTGTCTCGGCCCCGGCTGGTCAACAGTCAGCAACACTCCCTTCCGTCGGCACAAGACGTGGGTTCATGAAGGCGGCATTTCAACACCTCTGATCGCGCACTGGCCTGCGGGAATCAAGACTCCGGGAGAACTGCGTCACACATTGGGACATGTGATTGATGTCGTGCCGACAGTGCTGGAGCTCGCTGGCGTGATACGCCCCTCAGTGATCGAGGGAATCCAGGTTCCCGCATCGCCCGGTCGCAGTCTGGCAGGTTCGTTCTCGAAGAACGATCCGGTGCTGCACGAATCTGTCTGGTGGCTGCACGAAGGGAACCGCGCGATTCGCATGGGCCAGTGGAAGGCAGTTGCCGCAAAGGATCAGCCGTGGGAACTTTATGATTTTTCTGGAGACCGCAGCGAAAAGTCTGACCTCGCAGCATCGGAGCCAGAGATCCTTTCGCGACTGACGGATCAATGGGATTCGATGACGAAGGAATTCACCGCGTTGTCGATCGACAAAGGCAATTGAGTTAGTTCCGCCGGTACTGAAAAGCGAACAAACACGCGATTCAATAGTCAGGATCAGGCTGCTGGCGTCGCCTGCTGTCTTGTTGGGCAGAATTGAGCCAGGATAAGAACTCCGGCACGGTGATCAGATTGAGCCATACTTTCCGGTATCGACAAAGATTGTTCCAGTTGAGAGACAAACCGGCGAGATCCAGGCACTCCTGAGATCCCGGCTGGATGACGCCGCAGCCGTAGTCCGTGTCCACCACAAACATTCTGACGTCAGGTCGTTCTGCGCGCGTCGTGACCCAGGCCTTCCAGCAGTCTCCGGTCCACTCGGGCGTTTCCAGCGGGACTTTCTGCATGCTCTCCGTCAGAGGATTCATATCGTGGCAAATGATAAAGCCTCCCGGATTAAGGCAGGCCAGTGCATGGGCGATATCCCTCAGGACCTGCTCGCAGTGGTGCAGCCCGTCGATAAAGACCAAATCAAACGTCTCCTGGTTGGACGCAAAGAACATATCCGAGGTCTGGAGAAAAGTCGCCGACAGGGCGTTCACATCGGGATCAACACCCACCTTTCGCGGACAGTCAACAGCGGCAAAATTTCCTCCGCAGGAAACCCCGATTTCCAGATAGGAGGCAGCGTCAACCAGCTGCGCCAGTTTGTTGATGAGTTCAGTTCTGACCATAGGTATGCGCCCGGTTAACAAAGGCCAATGTCAGAGTCGGAAGACGGAACGTTCTTTGAATTCAAGCTGCACAGGTGTCGCATTCTCAGCAGCGATCTGCAGGCGCAGCGATTTCACGACTCCTGGAGCGGGGTCCATCCCGGCGTCAGCATTGCTGACCTGAAAGACTCCGGAAAAGCCTCGCTCCTGCAACACGCGCATGTACGAGATGGTGCGGTTGCTGGCGAAGTCTCCGTAGCGGGCATCAACGATTCTGGATGTGGCATGGTCGATTACGGGTCTCGTCAAGTCCTCGAATTCAGCATTGGAGAAAATCCCGAACTTGCTGTGGTGGCCCCAACCAGGCAATTCATCGGTCGTCTCGGTCAAAGAATAAAAGTGATGGTGATTGGTCAGATGATGATTCGAATTCGTCGTCTCCATATTGACGTGCACGATCGGCGTGATTCCGGCATCGACAGGCCGAATGAGCCAGTCGCTGCGATCATCGGGCTCGATGCAGCACCAGCCGTTCAGCACGCACTCACGCAGTTTTGCCTCAAGCGAAGCAAGAAGTGCATCCCGTCGCACGACCATCGCAAAGAGCGGTTGTGTGTGATACCAGCACGTGGCATACCCGTTTGGCCGCAGTCCCACATGATTTTCGCTCGCGACTCCCGCATACTGCCCGCTGCTCAGGAGACGGCAGAGTTCGGAAAAATAGGTTTCGGGGTACAGGCAATCGTGCTCACAAAATGCAAAGTAATCTCAGGGCTCAGCGACCGAGTGGATGATCTGGTAGATCTGCAGAAGGATGTTGAGATGTCCATGCGAAGGAAGTTGAAAGTGACTGATCAGATTGCGGCAGTGATGTCCGACCGTCGGCTGCCAGGAACTGACGATCGGAATGACGGCCGCCTTCGATGCGGCCAGTTCAAAGTGCCGCAGACTCTGAGCCAGCAGAGCCTCCCGCACTTTGTTGTTCGTATAGAAGCCAGCGAGAATTCTCATTGAGTAGTTCTTATCGGTTGACTCACTGTCCACAGTATCACGCCAGGTAAAGTAACTTGCCGGAAGCGTGCGTCAAGCAAGAGCAGGATCGTCACGACTGTGTCAGCGCAGCGCGGCCCATGCGCGAAAGACTTCGTTCCAGGTCCTCATGGATGGTTTCAACCCCCATTTGGAGTTCAGCTTCTCTCTGGCCTTTCGCCGCATGCCGTCGCGTTCCTCGCGTTCAAAGGCGCAGCGTGAGGCCTTGTAGACGAATTCACGGTCATCGCGACACAGCCACCCGCTGACGCCGTCCGCGACCTGAAGCTGCCAGCCACCTCGATTGTCAACGACAAGGATCGAACCGGATGACATCGCTTCAAACCCCACGCGCGGCAGATTTTCGAAAGTGTCGGTTGTCATGACGATGGCTTCGCAATAACGATAGAACTCCTGCTGCGAAACGCCACCTTCTGCGACCGTGCGAATATACGAATCCGGATTACCGCCGAAGCGTTTTTCTGCGCGGTGGTCCCAGCCAACGATCAGGCCCTCCTTCAGCACCGGTGACGTCATCGTCTCGTAAATCCACAGCTGACGGCCGCCGAATTTGTCCGCGTCGCCGCGTGAGATTCTTCCGAATCGAAACTTATCGTCGGGGCGCTGATCGTGATAAGGAAAATCGACGCTGTGAAAATAAGGCACAAAGTGCAGAGCACGATAGTTGCCAAGCGGTTGCAGTTTTTCGCTGACTTTGAGGAAACCGTGTTCTGTCTGATAAAGATGAAAATCGATCAGTCCCTGTTCCTGCGCTTCCATCTCGCGATCGAAGTTCCATGTCATGCAGTTCACGAACGATGTTGTTCGCGCGAAGCGGCGAATCTCCGGCAGACTCGAAAGAAAGTCGCCATTGCAAAATGAAATACAGTGCAACCCTTCCAGGGATGGCCAATCACGTGGCTGGTGACAGACACAGCCCCGCTGCTCCATCTGCATCCCGAGAAGATTGTCGTCAAGATCTCCCGTATGGCAGATGTGAACCTTGATTCCCATGGCCTGCCAGCAGTGGATTTGATGATCCAGTTCCGTATCGGCGCCTCCGAGTCGACTGGGATGACCGATCACGCACAACTCCTGGATCGGCGGTGATTCGTGGGACAGGGACATGGAGACTCCACGCAGAGCAGACGGATTCAGCAAAACTGCGATCGCGACAAACAACGAATAAACGGACCGGACATTTTCTCCAGGGCATATTTTCCGCTTCAGAGTTGCTATCCTATTTCCACCGCTGTGAAATCACAAACAATCGCCGAGTTTGTTATGTCCGATCAAGTGCCTGAAGATCCTGTCAGCATGTTTGCCTCCACAAGGGCCTACACAGGTGACAGTCCGGATCCAGACGATGCAGCTGCGGCACTGCCAGTGAGTCTGGGTCGTTATGCCATCAAGACTCTGCTGGGCCGCGGAGGCTTTGCGGATGTATTTCTGGCCCACGACGATAAACTCGATCGGCAGATCGCACTGAAGATTCCGCGACGGGATAAATTTCGCAACGAGATCCAGCTGAAGGCTTTCATCGAAGAAGCGAAGACTGCGGCGAGTCTCCAGCACCCCGGGATCGTGGCGGTGTTTGATGTCGGCACGGAGGGCGAGACGCCGTTCATTGTGCTGGAATACATTCGCGGACGACCATTGTCGCATCTGCTGACACACGAATCTCTCACGGCAGCGGCGTCCGCACGACTTACGGCCGACATCGCGGAAGCGCTGGCGCACGCGCACGAGCGAGGGTTTGTGCATCGGGACATCAAGCCACAGAATATCCTTCTGGACAATGAAGATCGGCCGCACATCGCGGATTTTGGCCTCGCAGTTCGACATCAGGACTCGGGCAGCGTCAGGGATGAGATCGCCGGAACGACACAGTACATGTCTCCCGAGCAGATTCGCGGAGAAAATCATCGACTGGATGGCCGAACCGACGTCTGGGCACTGGGCGTGATTTTTTATCGCATGTTGACCGGACGAATGCCGTTTACTGGTTCGTCCCCTGACGACACATTTCAGAAGATCCTGTACAGCGAGCCTGAGCCGCCACAGCGCATTGAGGCTGGCATCCCGGCGGAGCTTGAGCGGATCTGCCTCCGTTGCCTGTGCCCTCAAATGTCCGGACGTTATCGCACGGCGGCGGAACTTGCAGGCGAGCTGAACGACTGGCTGCAATTCATGGCCGGAGAATCCGGCTCCTCAGGCCGCAGACGTGGTCTGAACGTGGAGCCGCCCTCCGCGCCGGTGATTCCTCGCGGTCTCCGCTCTTTTACGAAAGATGACCGGGATTTTTTTCTGAAGCTGATTCCAGGGCCACGGGACCGAGGCGGTCTTCCGGCGTCCGTCCGGTTCTGGAAAGACTGCATGGAAGAGCGCGAACCCGGTGGAACGTTCAACGTCGGACTCCTGTACGGACCGTCCGGCTGTGGAAAGTCTTCTCTGATCAAAGCCGGCGTTTTGCCTCGGCTGAATTCGGATGTTGTGTCCATTCATGTGGACTCGACACCCCAGTCGACAGAGTCCGAAATCCTGCGTCGCGCGCGCCGCTTCAAAAGCATTCCTCCTGAGCTGAACCTTACGGAATCTCTTCGTGAACTGCGGGAATCTGCCGGGCTGCGATCCAGCCACAAGATCGTGCTGGTGCTGGATCAGTTCGAACAATGGCTGCACTGCTGGCAAACCGGTTCGGAAGCAGATCTCGTCAGCGCATTGCGACAGTGTGACGGCGGCAACATCCAGTGTATTCTGATGGTTCGCGATGACTTCTGGCTGCCGGTGAGTCGATTTATGCGGCAGCTGGAACTCGGGATCGTCGATGGGACGAATGCCATGCTTGTCGATTCGTTCGACGCAGAGCATGCTCGACGTGTACTCCGCGAACTGGGCGTCGCGTACAAACGCCTGCCGGAGAATGTTGCCGAGCAGTCGGATGATCAGACGGCATTCATTTCGCAGACGATCGAGGACCTGACAGAGGACAACCGCCTATATCCCGTGCGTCTTTCCGTCTTTGTGGAGATGGTGAAGGATCATCCATGGACTCCTGAGACGCTGTGTGAAATGGGTGGTGCCAAGGGAGTGGGTGTCGCGTTCCTGGAAAACAGCGTCGGATCGCGGTCTCGTCCGGCACGACGCATCCATGAACAGGCTGCGCGAGCAGTACTGTCAGCCCTGATCCCGGAATCCGGTCAAATCAAGGACAGCGCAAAACCACGCGCCGAATTGCTGCGCGTATCGAACTATGCGGCACGGCCTCAAAGCTTCGATGAACTGATGCATTTGCTGGACGTGGAACTGCGGTTGCTGACACCAGCCGGATCTCACAACGACGAAGTCAGCAGTTCAACTGATCACAGCTATCCTTCATCCAGGGCAGCGGTGGAACCGGTCTATCAGCTGACACACGACTATCTGGTGCCAACCATCCGCACATGGCTACATCGTGAACTGCGTGAAACACGGCGTGGACGAGCCCGGCTGCTGCTTCAGGAACAGGCCCTGCTGTGGAATCAGCGGCCAGCCCGGCGTTCTCTTCCCTCACTGACGGAATGGATTGGCTTGCGACTATGGACCAGCCAGCGTGAATGGACATCGGCAGAACGTCGTATGATGCGCGCGGCAAATCGACGGCTGTTGCGGCAGACGGGCATCGTGTTGTCTGTCATTTTGATCGGAGCAATTGTTACAAACTTCTTCCGTCGGCAAGCCCGACATCTCAGGAGCGAGGATGAAGCGCTCGTGCTGGTCAGCCGGTTGAAGGACGTCGGGATTCGGGACGTTCCCGATCTGGTGAAGCAGATGACGGAATACCGCGAGTGGGTGAATCCACTGGTTACTCAGATCGTCACGGACACTTCGCAGTCGGAACGCAATCGGATTCGTGCGGCGATGGCAGCACTTCCGGTTAATGATGAACACGTTGACTGGCTCACGCAGCGACTTGTCAGTGATCAGTTGCCCGCAGGCGATTTTCTGACTGTCCGTGACTCATTGATTCCTTATTCAGATCGAGTGTCAAAGTTGCTTCGGGAGTCTTTAAAGGACCGGTCGATCGTACCGCTCCAGAGATTTCGAACGGCTGCTGCGATGGCCGCATTCGACAAGTCCCCCGAATTATGGAATTCGCTGTCGGAAGAAGTCGCCGACTCGCTTTTGCGGGAACCGGCGACCGAGGCCACCGTGTGGATCGAAGCACTGAAGCCCGTCGCACCGTACATCGAAACAGAGTTAAGAAAAAAAGTCGCTGCCGTGCAGACTCTGGAATCTGCTCGCGTTGGTGCGCTGGCGCTGGAAGAACTGACCAGCGACAGTACGGTGACTCTGGTGTCTCTTCTGCCCGGCTCCAACTCGGCAAGCTATCGTGCGTTCGTCGACGTGCTCAGACGAGACTCTGTCTTCGCTGTGGAATTGCTTCACGAACAGCTGGAGGGTCTAAGAACGCAACAGGTTTCGGAAACCGATCTGGAGAATCATGCACAACAGATCGCCAGCGTCGTCCTTGCTCTGTTTCAGCTGCGAGATACGGCACCGTTGCTCATGTATACCCGGCTTCAGGACGACCCGCGTGTTCGAACGCGAATTCTGCACGCCGCGACGCCTGAACGGACCGATCTTTCGGAGCTGATGCCACTGATTCGCGATTCTGCTGTTCCTGATGCCAGAGTTGTTGCGATGTGCGCAGCTGTGTCGCATCTGGACGAACCCGCCAGTCAAAGCCTGCGGGAGGAATTGCTCAGTGTTGTGGTTCAGGCCTATGTTCATGATCCGCATGCCGCTGTGCATTCGATTGCGGAATTGCTGCTGCGAAAGCTCGATCCGGAACGTTTGCAACAGGAAGCGCAGCGTATGATTGGAAATGGCCCGAATGAAAGTCGTGATTGGTATGTTGATCGATCCGGCCAGACAATGGTGGTGATGGAACAAGGTGCGGTCTCAAACGTTATAGAGGATGCCTCAGCGACCTTCGCCATAGGGGCAACAGAAGTCACTCACAGACAGTTTTCGAGATTGTTCAAAGAACACTCGTCAAGCACTCTGGCCGTCAGCCGCGACGCCGATATCCCTGCATCAGACGTGATGTTGCTTGAGGCGATGCAATACTGCAATTACCTGAGCGGCATTGAAGGACTCTATGAAACCCAGTGGTGTTACAGCGCGTCAGACATCGCGGCCGGCAACTCTAATCCACTGCCGGATTACCGATTGCGGACCGGATATCGGCTGCCCACGGACGAGGAATGGGAGTTTGCGTGTCGGGGAAATACCAACACCCGGTGCTTCTTTGGAACCGACGCGCAGTTCGCTCGATATTATGGCTGGGAGCGAATTCACTCCGGGGGATTGCTGCAGCAGATTTCAATTCTCCTCCCCAACCCCTTCGGACTGTTTGATGTTTACGGGGGCGTCGCTGAGCTCACGGTGACACCGTCCGGAAGCAGCATTCAATTGTATGAACGCGGTGCCGGTAGTTTTACATTGGCTAGCGGTCTCAATTCGGAACTCAAGAGTTCCACCACGACGACCGCGCGCGGAGAATTGACTGGATTTCGTGTTGTGCGCACCATGATGGGAAATTCACAATGACTGTCGAAACCACTGACAAAATGGCTAATCTTTAGATCCATCAATTGCAAAGTCCGGTGATGACATATACCTTTAATCCATTGGTCTAAAACTTCGTAAGAGATTTCTGTGCCATGTCCTTACGACAGTGACCGGCGGAGGCGTTTCATCGCCCTTTGCGGCAGGCCTTTTCAATCCAAATGATCTTTAACAGGAAACGTTTGATGATAAGTTCCGGGTCCAGTAGTTCTTCAAGTTCGTCCGCGCCAAGGACCTCATCCTCAAGTTCCTCGTCCGCGCCAAGTTCCTCATCCTCAAGTTCCTCGTCCGCGCCAAGTTCTTCGTCCTCAAGTTCTTCTTCGAGTTCCGCCGCCAATTGCGGAAACTGTACATGGAGAAAAAATCTTTTTACGGGTCGATATGACAATCTGACAGGCTGTGATGGCCCACTCTGCGAGTGCTCGCCGCCGAGCAGTGCTCAGGCAATCCTCGGAGGTGTTCAGGCAATTCTCGGGAGTGAACAGGAGGCCCTGGCCGAAGTGTCAACTGCTTGCAAACCGATTAGCCCTTTTCCATCAACCAGCAGCACCTTTGAACGTTCAGCGACGATCAGTCTGCCGCTCAACACTGCCCGGATTCGAATTGCTGACATCAATAACCCACTGAATTGGTACACGTACCTGTGGGATGTACCAGGTCCATGGAGCATCTTTCAGGCAACCAACTATGGCTGGATGATTACCTTCCTTCGTAATACTCACGGACCAGCGTCACCCGAAGTCGTGCCCTCCCTGATTCCCACCGAAGGATCCGTTCCATCCACGGAAGCATGGTCGGCAATTGTCGAACTACCGGAATCGACTGGCGTCAACCAATACTGCGTCACAGTTCTTGAGGAATTCGGCTGGGCAAAGCTTCAGACGGCTGAATGGACCGTTGTCATCATCAAAGCCCCGAGCCCGTAGTACTTTGTCAAGACATCAGATTTGGGTTGAATCTGCAGGCCGAACCAGGCGAAGCGCCGTCCCGGCAGGTCGACTCCGCCATTCGTGCTGATGTCACTGGGTTCACTTTTCTTCGCGTCTCGCTGATTACCACTTTGGTTCCCATGCCGGAATTTCTGTGCGTGCGGATTGCAGCCAGGTGCCGATCGTCGCTGCGATTTCGGGGTGCAGCTCTGCCACATTGTTGGCTTCTGCGACGTCCGTGTCCGTGTCGAACAGCTGCACGGGAGCGTCCGGGCTGCCCGTGCGAATTCCTTTCCAGCGACCACGATACAGAGCCGCCTGACGAAAGCCGCCTTCGTGGAATTCCCAGTACAGGAATTCATGCTCTGGCTGTTGATCGGGATGGCCCGTCAATACGGGTACAAAACTGATCGAATCAATTCCTGCGGGCGGCGTTGCCTGAGCCAGATCGGCCGCCGTCGCCATCCAGTCGCCAAAATATGCCACATGAGGAGACTCGGTTCCGGCAGCGATATGCTTTGGCCACCAGGCGATCGCGGGCACTCGAATGCCGCCGTCGGTGAGACTGCGTTTGATCCCGGAATACGGCCCACTCGGATTGAATCGTTTCAGGTCGTGATGACTTTCATTGTGCGGACCATTGTCGCTGGTGAAGACGACGAGCGTGTTTTCGGCGATGCCCAGTTCCTGGAGTTTGTCAAGCAATCGACCGACATATCCATCCAGCCGCGTGATCATCGATGCATGTCCTTTGTCCGCTTCCGGCCAGTCGGTCACTGCATACGGGCCGAAGTCCGAACCTCGGCACCGTTCTTCAGGGCTTTCGCGTTCGTTATTCGCATGAGGCACCACCATGCTCCAGTAGAGAAAGAATGGCCGCGACTTGTTTTCGGCAACAAAGCGAAGTGCTTCTTCAGCAAACAGATCATCGGCAAACTGCACGGCTTCGGGCGCGTAACCGCCGCCGTCGTCACCAACAGGCGTCACCTGATTCAGCAGCGCGACCTTTGCTTCGTTCCTCCAGAGAAAATCCGGAAAGTGATTGTGAGCGTGATGCTGACTGAGATACCCGAAGAACTCATCGAACCCGTGTTTACGCGGCAGGCCGGATTCAGGCGCACCGGCATCGCCCAGTCCCCACTTGCCGAACAGTGCCGTGCGATAGCCGCTTTGCTGCAGCACTTTGGCGACGGTGACATCGCCGTCCTCAAGCGCCTGAGCTGCGGGATTGGTGCGACCTGCGTTCCCGCGAACCCGCGTGTGGCCATGATGCAATCCGGTCATCAGCACACTTCGCGACGGCGCGCACACGGTGGCACCGGCAAAAAAATGAGTGAACCGCAGACCTTGCTTCGCCATCAGATCCAGTCGAGGCGTCTGAATCACCTTCTGACCGTAGCACCCCAATTCGCCATATCCCAGATCGTCGGCGAGAATAAACACCAGATTTGGCGGCTGCCCTGAGTCAGCGGCATGTGCGCTTGAAATCGCGGCCTGTGACACGACAGCAGCGACCAGGAAAAGTACATGTGCAGCAATTCTGTGCAGCAAACGGCGCACGAAGTATCGGCGGTAACCGGAATCTGCGTCCCTTGTGACGTTCCAGGAGCCATCAAACTCCGTTTCCTCGTTTTTCATGCCAACACACTTTTCCGTTGAAAATCTGGCAAAAATTCGTACTCATGGCTTAACCAGCTAAGTTCGCGCGAAAGTCGATTCGCGCGGAGCTTCGTAGCAGACAGCGAGGTGCGGCGTTTCGAGTTTCTGCTGACCCGTCCCGAGCGACCGCACGCCAGCTTCAACAAGGCCGGTGGTCAGTAATGTTCGCTCAATCGGATACGGCGACTTGCCGGTCAGGAATGTCTCTTCGGCCTTCGACATCAACGACGCCGAGTAAGTCACGTTCGGATTTGGGGGGAGGTAGAAGAGCGTCGAAAGCGGCTCGGCTTCCCCTTTCAGCCGTGCGGCGAAGGTGAAGTCACCGATCAGTCCGTTCATCATCAGCATGGTGGCTTTGACGCCGTCGGCGTATTCATACCGGTAGGCAACGGGGTCTTTCACCCACTCGCGGATTTGAGCCGGTGTCGGATAACGATGACTAAACGTCTCCGGCTGCGCGAGAGTCTGACTGCGGGACAGGCACGCCTCAAAGAGTCGCGGATCCCAGCCGCCGCCGGACCAGCCGCCCGCATCCATCGCTTTCCAGACGGCGTCGCCGCGGAGAGCCTGCATTGAGACGACTCCCGTTTCGCCGCCGCGTCGCCGTTCCGCCATGCACTGAATGACCTCCAGGGCATGAAAGTCGTAGCTGTCGATGCTGCCTATCGAAACGGCCAGCAGTTCCTCAACCTCGGCTCCGTACGGCATATCGATCGCAGGCATCCGCCATGTGACCGGCAGCGACGAACCGGCCGTGAACGCGAAGTTCAGTTCGCGCGAGATATCAACCATCTCTTTGGCCCACTCCCAGTTCCACGACAGATGTTGATCGTTGAAGACCGGGACTGCCCGACCGTCCTTGCGAAAGACGTCGGTCACCTG
>JBBJME010000145.1:0-18312 GCA_037719765.1 Planctomycetaceae bacterium | reverse complement strand
GGAATTCGGCATTGTGCGGGCAGGTTCAGCGACGACAGAACAAGTCATGGTCGTGCGTGAGATCATTCAGATCCCGACCGTCGTGGGGCATCAAAGGAACGCCGATCACACCTGGAACTATCTGCTGGATGATGTGAACAAGTTTGCCTATCTGCGAATCACACACTTCACAAAAAACACACCGGATGATTTGCGGCAGACAATGGACACTCTGGTGGAAGCCGGTGTTAAAGGCATCGTGCTGGACCTGCGTTCAAATCCAGGCGGTTTGCTGACCGCAGCGATTGAGATTACAGACATGTTTCTTGAATCAGGCACGATCGTCAGCGTCAAAGGACGTACGGTTCCTGAGCGGTCGTGGCAGGCAAAGCAAGGCATGACGTTCCCAATTATACCAATCGCGGTCCTTGTGAATCGTTACAGTGCGTCCGCCAGTGAAGTCCTAAGTGCCGCCCTGCAGGACAACCATCGGGCGATCATTGTCGGGGAGCGGACGTTTGGAAAGGGAAGCGTGCAGACTGTACTGCGGCTGGAGTCCGGCAAGAGCCTGCTAAAGCTCACCACTGCGAACTACTATCGCCCCAGCGGATTGAATATCCACCGCACCGACGTCATGAAGCCTGAAGACGACTGGGGCGTGAAACCATCAGAAGGGCATGAACATCGCATGTCGAAGGAAGAGTGGCAGAATTGGATGACAGCACGCGATGTCATGGACTACGAGCGCCCGGCGCCGGAAGTTGCATTCGAAGATCCTCATCTTGCCGACGCCACAGAATGGCTCACAAAAGAAATCGCGACGACCGAGACAGTGAAATGAGCCAGGCATTCGCGGAAATGCAGGTGCCGCTCGCCTGACAAGTTCCCGGGGGCGAGGTCGTGGATTTCGGTAAGACAGCGGCAATATGAAAGACATCACCCCTCCGGAAGTCCTGAACCAGAACTCAGTGACGGTCATTCTTCTTGGGGAAGAGTACGCAAGTTTCTGTTGAGACATTGTCCGCGGATCTTTAGTTCGACGCCAATGCTTGATTGCAGGGTAGACCGGACCGGGCAAAACGCAGTTCCGGCAGGTGTCTGGCAAATGCCGGAACGGCGCTGCGCTTGGTCCGGTCTACAGGCTACAGACTCAACCCAAATTCTTATTCCTGTCGACGCAAGAGTTCACGCCCTGTCAGTATTCTTTGCAAGTCGTGCGATCGAAAGAAAATCGATATCAAGCGATGTTCGGCTGTGTTGAATCAGCTCGGCCGCAGCTTCTCCCAGCACGCTGGCGAACTTGAAACCGTGCCCGGAAAATCCCGCTCCGACGACGAGCGGCAGGTCTGCATGTCGATCGAACAGAAAGTGACCATCGGGGCTCACCTCACACATCGGCTTCAACCCCTTTGTGCAACAGCAGTCCGGCAACTTTGCTCACATTCACCCAAATCTGACCCAGTCTTACGAGCTGCCCAGGAAAAAGAGCCCGTTCACCTTCCAAGTTGCCCGCCTAACTTCGCAACCGCAACGTGCTCGTGGAAGTGGTCGGTCAGGGCAAGAGCAAATGAGCCGCCTATTACTCGAATTCGCTCACCGTACAGACGTCTGACAACTACGGACAGGTTCGCGTGACAGACGAGAAAGGTCGCAAGTCGCTTTCGGGCGTCTATGTGAAAGCGTACGCAAAAATGAAGGATGGCAATACTCGGTTCTGCAAAGACGGATACATGGATCCGCGCGCCCGATTCGACTACGCATCGCTGAGTACGAATGATCTGGACAATGTCGAACGCTTCGCTCTGCTCGTCATGAGTGACAATCAAGGTGCCGTCGTTCGAGAAGTAGCTCCTCCGGCCCGATAGGTGCTTGATGATCCACGATTCAGGAAGGCAGCAGGCAAGAAGATTTTGGGTAAGAAGATTGATACTGAATGAGTTCAATTTTCTTGCCAGTAATCTTCTTGCCGGAATGTGTTACTTCAATGGTGAAGTATGAAGACAAATCGCAGGACAAGCCATTTTGGATGGCCCTGTCATCACTATCGACGTTACAATGCGGCGGGAATTGCTTTTACGAGGAAATAGCCATGCAAAACAGAGACGCTGCAGATCTTGTCCAGAAGGCAGAGGCAATCTACGAGGCACCCCTTCAGGCAATTCTGGAACCGTGCCATGACCATGAATTTGTGGCAATTGAACCAGAATCAGGGGAGTACTTTCTAGGCAAGACTTTGAACGATGCTGCCAAAGCAGCTCGTGCGGCGTACCCGAGTCGGTTGACCCACGTAATGAGGGTCGGACACAAAGCGGCAATCCATCTGGGATAACACAAGAAATGATTGGATTAGTCGATTTGCACGGACGTGCGCTCATTGAGATACACGTGCGAGCGTCAGACATTGCAGCACGACACGATGTTCAAGCATGGATCGACACCGGGTTCACCGGCGACCTTGTCTTGCCTCAGCAGATGATTGCCGACCTGGAGCTACCTGCTTCAGGGACAGTAAAGGCGGCGCTTGCAGACGGTTCCGTTGTAACCATGCAGCGGTACCGCTGCCTCATTGATTGGTTCGGTTCCGACCGCGAACTGGAAGTCGTCGCCAACTCGGGAGAACGCCCTTTGCTCGGCGTGGGGCTGTTAATCGGGCTCGATCTTCACATCAGCTACCGTACCGGGAAAATCACAATTGAGTGAATCTGCATTGGGGCGAACGACTGAAATCACGCGGTTGCGGCCAATGACGTCACCATTGGAAAATGCGCGATCCGCAATTCGCGTGCATTTCTTTGTTCGTCCTGTATTTTAGAGTGAAGATCAGCCGATGTCTTGACTTCGTTCCGCTCCAGTCGAATGAAATCTGTCCAAGTACTCTTCTGGCGTCAAATCCGAATCTCGCATTAAAGAGAAAACCTCTGTTCCTGGACCCAAGCGTGGACCATCGCAATCGAAGATGTTGAACGTCATTGCATAGTCCAGTCGCTCTGTCGTCTCGTCCTCGTATTCGCGAGCGGATATGTTCTCTGCCTCCGCAATGGCATCTTCTGCCGATCGGGCGCGAATGATTAAGATGCGCTCCTCGTAGGTCTTTCCCGCGGCTCTGGCGTGACTGTAGATGAGTCGAACACCGTACCACGGTTCTTCTGTGCTCATGAGATCTGCTTAAGGACGAACTTTTTATTAACACAGAAACCCGAGTCATATCCTGATATTGGACACAAGAACTCGGGAATACAAGTCAATATCTGAAGTGACGCGCGATCCGCGGATATTCCAATATTGACATCTTATTCGTGGCGATCAGGATATTGCGGTGCCGTAAGGGTGTCCATTCCGAGAGGTGCAGATTCAGGGAGGGGCGGCGATGTCATTGGAGCAAATGGATGGTGCAGTCCGGAAGGCAAAACCTTCGGAGGGTGATGCGAAATGGTTTCCCCGATGGCTCGAACGCTATGCCCTCTCATCCAACTCGCCCGACCTGTCGCCCATTCGCACGAAGCAGGAGGAAATCTCTGAACGTGAAAAGGAGCATCGGGCGAGCCCTGAAGCCACCGAACGGAGTCCGCTTTTGTCTCAGGACAACCTGAATGAACATGATGACAAGATGCTCATCGGGCGGATCGATCAGTCCCTCAACCACGCACAATTCAGCAGATTCGGCAGGTTTGAGAAGAGTTTTTATCCGAAAAGTGAAGAACCGGCCCTCGGCTCACGCAAAATTGACGATGACCGGCACAATGGCGCTTCCAACCATTGGCGGATGCCCTAAAGTCACGCTTGATACGCCGGTGCAGATGCCCGCATACGTTTGCGAATGCACTGCACACACATTGGCTGGATTCTACGGAATAATATCGTATGGCTTTCCCCAAACCATTTTTCCGTTGGAGACCTCACCCGTGGCACGGCCTGGAAGTCGGTCCGAATCCTCCGCATCTGGTGCATGCGTTCATCGAAATCTCTCCCTTCGATCTGGTCAAATACGAAGTGGACAAAGTGACGGGCTATCTGCGAGTTGACCGCCCGCAACGCACTTCCTCACAGCCGCCCGCGCTGTATGGTTTCATTCCTCGTACATTCTGTGGTCCGCGTGTTTGTGAGTTGATGCCCAAAGCGCGACGCGGCGACGGCGACCCGCTGGACATCTGTGTGCTCAGCGAACGACCAATTACCAAATCGGAAGTCATCGTGACTGTTCGCGTTATTGGTGGCCTGCCCATGCTGGATGGCGGTGAAGCCGACGACAAGATTATCGGCGTCTTGGCGCAGGACATGATCTGGTCGCATGTCGAAGACCTGGATGAGCTGCCACAAGCTCTTGTCCAGCGATTGCGACACTACTTCACGACTTACAAGATGATGCCGGGAGATACGACACAAACGGTTTCCATCGACCACATCTACGATCGCGCGCATGCGGAAAAAGTGATACTTGCCGCTATGGCCGACTACGACGACGAATTCGGCGGCGCGTGATCCGGCAGGTGGACTCATTCGATCCCGGCAACGAATTCTCCTTAACTGTGACAGTCACTATCGGTGTCAGTCACCACATCTGACACCTGGAAGGCAACTCGTGCTCCAGGCTGGGCTGCATGATTTGGCTCTTCGGCAAAACATGCCGAATGGCTCCGTGCCACGGCAGATCATGGTGCCAGCGTCGGCTCCCGTTCAATGATTGACAGGAATGGTACGTCGGTGCAACCAGTCTGCTCGCAAACTGCGATGGACGCAGCGAGGCGGCGAAGTTAAGACTGCGTGATTAACTCAGGCATCAACACAACACGGCGGTCGTATGCGCGGTGAGTTGGATCTCGCTGCGGTTCGAATGATGCACGCTGAAGTGCGTTATTCGTCGATACTTTAATGTGTTTCATGATCGAAATTGCAGGCTCGCTACAGGGAAGTTGCTTGTGTCAGCAAACCATAATACAGAAATCCCGATCTCTACCGTCCGCGCGGCGAAGGTTCACAGAAAATCAGTGACCAGTATCGGCACGTTTCTGGGGATCGCCGTGACGGTTGTGTTTTATCTGGCCGCTCCTGCCATCGCGAAATTCTTCCATGGCGGGCCGGAATTTGTGCAACGCTACTTCTGCGGACACCCAATTGAATATGTGACATCCGGACTGTTTTTTGTGGGGATGGGAATTCTTGCGGTCAAATGGAGACAGCTTCCGACCGATCGCGCGGTCATTGCAAATGTCAAAGAACTCGCAACGACTGCCGAATGGGCGCAGACCGAAGCGGGATCGGGCGCGGTACAAAGTCTGACTGCATGGCAGGCTGCTTCACATCGGGATGTCTGGCGATCCACTTCGATGTGGCATCGTGTGCAGGACGTTCTGCACTACGTCAATGCGGGCCGGAATGACGGACTTGAAGATCATCTTAAGTACCTCGCCGATCTTTCTGTTGATCGATTGATTCAGAGCTTTTCGCTGATTCGTACAGTGACCTGGGCTGTTCCGATCATGGGATTCCTTGGGACTGTGGTCGGCATCACGCTGGCGATTGCAAACGTCACCCCGGAACAACTCGATTCTTCGTTGCCGGAAGTGACCGCCGGTCTGGCTGTGGCGTTTGATACCACAGCACAGGCGCTGACAATGTCGATGCTGTTGGTATTTGCCACGTATCTGGTAGAACGCGACGAGCAGGCAATTCTGAACGACGTCGAGCAATTCGGAATTGATTCACTGGTGCCTTTCATCGGTCACTCTGATGCGGATGCGACCGAACCAGCATGCGGATTGCCCGCGGGCCAACTGGACTGCCGAGATTCTGACGCAGCAAACGGATTCGTGGAGTCGGCATCTGGCAGCAATGCAGTCCGGCTGGGCGGAGACGCTGAACTCTCAGACTGATTCACTGGCTCAGGCCCTGTCGGATGAAACCACCGCTACGCTGCAGTCGCATCGAGTTGCGTCCGACTCAGCTCGGGATCAATACGCTGCGACGCTGCAGCAAAGTTCGCAGTTGTTCGTACAGCAGATGCAACAGACGATGATGACGTTTGTGGACCGTGTGGATCTGTGGCAGAACGCGATGCGGGAAAGTTCGCTGGCGTCAGCCGGACAGGCGGAAGAACTGCATCGCCTGGGACGCACGATGCTGCAGTTAACCGAAGCGGAACAGAAACTGGTTCAGCTTCAGGAAGCCCTGAACGACAATCTTCAGACGCTGCAGATGGTCTCGACGCTGGAACAGACGGTGCAAAGTCTGAATGCCGCAGTGAGCATTCTGACATCGAAATCATCTATGAGAGTGGCGGCGTGACTCGGCGACGGCATCAAACTTCAATCTCTTTGTTCCCCTTTCTGGCCGTATTGGTCTGTGCCATGGGGTCATTGATCTTGTTGCTGCTGGTGCTGACACGCAAGATCCGGCACGAGCAATATGGCGGCGATGCGTCCGCTGCAGTCGCCGTTGCGCCAGCCACCGCGTGTCCTGATCGCAGCCGCGAAATCGCCGCACTGGAAACGGAACGAGATACGGTCCACAGTGATCTGCTGAGGTTGCAGCAACAGGTGAATGAACTTGAACAGTCAGTTGCTGAACAGCAATCGACGGTCGCGGGGTTGCGGCAGCAATTCTCAGAGCTGGAAGGAACGCTGCAGTCGGCGGAAGCGACTCCGGACAAATCCGGCATCGCCGGACTGCAAACTCAAATCGCGGGACTGCGATCAAAACAGGTCGTGCTTCGGCAGCGTCTGGATGAACAGGAGAAACGCCTGCTGGCGAAACAATTGCAGTTGAAAGCGGTGACGGACGCCACTGCGGCTGCGAAGGGAAAACTGTACACAGTGAATTCTTCCATCGTCGCGCTGCGCAAGCAGGTGC
The DNA here is from genome assembly GCA_037719765.1 of Planctomycetaceae bacterium. Classification (GTDB taxonomy): domain Bacteria; phylum Planctomycetota; class Planctomycetia; order Planctomycetales; family Planctomycetaceae; genus SXXK01. The sequence goes on along the minus strand of JBBJME010000145.1, from coordinate 11,487 downwards.
AGGACGCGCAGCAAACCGCCGCTTCCGCAGGCACAGAAACAATCGTAGAATTCACGAACACAGTCGGCACAACGCGGACTCCGATCATCGTGGAAGTCTCAAAAGAGGGCTACAGGATTCAGCCGACCGGGATTGTCATTGAGTCGAAGGACATGGAAGGATTTCCTGTCAGCGACACACCGCTCATGGCTGCGATTCTCGCTGTGCATCGCGAACGGGCGAAGGGCTCCGTGACATCACAGCCATACGTGCTGCTGCTTGTCCGACCCACCGGCAGCGAAGCCTTCTATCCCGCCAGGGTATTCTGGCAAACGAAAAAATTCACTTCGGTTATGAACTCATCGACGCGGACCAGGCCATCGCGACCGGCGAATTTGCTCCCACGGAGATCGCGGCCGCTGATGTGGCGATGGCGGAGGCATTTCGGCGGCGCGAAAAGATCTACGCCAATCTTCGATTCATCGCTCAGGGTGTTCCGCCGCAACGCACGGAAGCTCCTGCTGATCCCAGCCGACGCGGGCTGACGATACGATCCGATGGAACGGTGCGATCAGATTCCCGTGCGGCTGGTCAGCGTGCGAGCAGTCAGAACTTTGCAGGTGGCGTGGCACCGCCGCCGGGTTTTTACGAACGACGTGCGGCAGCCCTGGCAGCGGAAGCCGTTGCGCGGGAGGAGAGCCGTCGTGGAACTGGAACGCCTGAATCCACGTCCGATGGTTTCGCGGATCAGTTCGCCGAACGTTACGCTCGAAGCGCAGAGTCTGGCAGTGCAGAGCAAGGTGGCAGTCGCTTTTCGCAGATGCCAGCCAGTCGTGACCCACAATCTCCGCCTCGAAACTCCGCCCCTGCCACTGATGAGATCTCGGCATCCACTGAACCGGTTCTGGGTTCAAACGAACGCACGGAAAACATGCTGTTCGGGAATGTTGGCCAGCCGGTCGTTCCGAAATCCGCTGCAACGACGTCGAAAGGATCAGTCGGTGAAGCGCCGCTGACTGCCGAAGAACAATTTGCCACGATGCTGTCGGGTACTCCGTCCACCGCACCGCCGTCCTCGGCGCCGCGACATTTCCAGATGCCGTCCGCATCCGGAGCGGTGCCGTCGCCGTCGCAGACTGGTGCACCGGTGGACGAAGTTCCGGGCAGTCCAATGCTTGACTTGTCCCGTGTTGACAAAGATCTGCTGAGTCGCCTGCCGTCCACGAAGAAGACGTCAAAGACCTACGCGACACCCGTCGGGATTACCGTGTTTCTTGACCAGCATCACATGACCGTCGGGCAGCAGCCGACGATTCTGGTGACTCCGGATTCTCTGAACTCGGCACTAGCCGATCTGCTGCAGAATGTCGATACAGAAGTAATGGACGCAAGAAAATCGCCTCGTGAAGAAGTGATGCCCGTCGTCAAGTTCATCGTCAGCCCCGGCGGAGAACGCTGGCGCATTCCGCTGGCCGGTTCACTCAAACATCTGGGCATTCCGTCGGCCAGTCTCTATGAATTGTCGCCGCATATTGAAACGACTGCAGCACCGGGTAGGGCGAGCTTCTAATGGGCCGTAGATCTCAAAGACCAGAACTTGAGTTTGGATCCGATTCCTTTCTGGACGTGATCTGCAACATTGTCGGCATCCTGATCATTTTGATTGTTGTGGTCGCCGTGAAGGTTGAACGGCAACCGATCGCTCAAGCCGAAGCGCTGGCGAATGCAGCGCAGGTCGCACCGACAATTCCTGATCGCGAATCCGAATACGCTCAGCGTCAGTCTGATCTCGACGCTCTGAAACGGCAGCACGGTCAGGTTGCATCGCGGTTGCACGAACTTGCGTTACGCAAAGCAGCGCTGGATCAGGAGCATCGTCAGGTGCAGGAGGAAATGGGCGTGCTGCGAACTCAGTTGGCAGAACAAGCAGCCGACTCAAGCCGAAACAAGGTCGCGACAACTGACGCACAGGCGGAAGCCGCAAAACTGGCTGCCGATGTGGATCGGCAGTTGAATATTCTCGCGGGCAAAGAGAAAGCTCTGCAGCATGCGATCACCGTGGTTCAGCAGGAAGAATCAGCCGCCAGCGAGGCGGAAGAACAACTTCGCCAGACGATCGTCGAAACAACGCGCCTGCGGGAGTTGCTCGACGACTCGGCCATACCAGCGGACTCAAGTCCACGTCTGGTGCATCGCATCATGCCCGTGAGCCGAAGGGTGGATGGCGAGGAAGTGATGTTTCGGATGTCCGAAGGTCTGGTGAGTGAAGTGCCGATCACCGAGCTGATGAAAGTGGCCGTGGATCGTGTTCGCAAACGCATCTCAATGCTGCAGCGTTTCGGTCGACTGGAAGACGTCGTCGGACCAGTCGGCGGTTACAAGATGACGTTCGCGATTGAATTGAATGCCATCAATAACCTGGAATATCTTCAGTACGGCGGCGATGGCAGTAAGTTCAATTCGTTCACACAGGTAATCGTGCCGGATGCGACATTGATCGCCGAATCAGCCGCCGATGCCGTGAAGCCGGGTTCCGCTTTTCGTCAAAAGCTGGAAGCGATGTCGGCAGACAGTGCCGTGACAATTGTTGTGTACGAAGATTCGTTCAAAGAATTCGCAGCCCTGCGAGAAGTCGCCCACGGATTGCAGATCCGCGTCGCCGCGAGACCCCTGCCCGTCGGCACCAATATCACCATCAGCGCCAGTGGCAGTGCATCACGAGCGCAGTAAGATACGATTGTGGAATAATTTTTTCCGTGGTTGTGAATTGTCGACGTACGGTTGTTATTGAACGCATGCTTTGTTGAGTATGTTGCATCGCCGCCACCTGGTTCTGAAATGTGCCGGAGCATTCCGAATTGAACAGGAGCCAACGGAGGCAACAGAGTCTAACAACAACTCAACGCCGCCCCGTGGTTTCTCCGTTTGCTCTGTTTCCTCCTGTTCAAAAACGAGCAAAAGTCGGCGTGTGGGCCTGGGTGAATCACGACAGTTTTCAGAGTGTGGGATTCAGCCGGTCGAGTGACTGAACGGGGCCTGGTCCGGTTCCAGAGTCGGGTTGCGGACGAAGCGCGGCCTGGGATATCCGTGGTTCAAAACAGGCTTAGGTCAGCAGAAGAAGTCAACCACTGATATCACGGATCACGCGGATCAATCGCAGTGCAACAGGCGGAGGCTGCGAACTAATTCGAAGCAATTCTCGAGTCTTTGTGCGCATGATCGACGCCATTTCTCGTCGAACGTGAAAACAGACGAGTCAGCACTATTTCACACTCAACCGCACACGAGCCAAAGACCAACGCCATCAACGCAAAAACAGACGAATGTGTCCACATTGGGACAACGTTCAAAACTCCCGATCGGCCAATTTGCTGCGCCGCCAGATAGAACAAACTGCTGACTTGAATCGCCGCGATAAAGCAGGCAGTGGTTCTGGCCGAGACATCACAAATACAAAGCGACGGCACATACGCCATGGGCATGTAAATGCAATGCAGCATGACGCCCAGCTCAGAAACGACCAAACTGCGCCAGGAATGTTGTCCACAGATTTATGAATCGTGGCCACAAGTCCTTCGCTGATTCCTGATCCGACATTCAGCCCGATCATCGATCCAACAAAGAACGCAAGGAACGAGAGAGACGATCGCCACGTGTTCAACCGAACTGAAGTCGCGCCATCGTTGATGTCCGGGGGCGCATAAGGATTAACGATCGTAGGCAGCGAAGGATTCATATGTCAGGACTACGAATTGCGATCTACGTGGGAACGATCAATGCGACCTGGCGACTGGTACCAGCTTATCGGGTGATCGAGAGCTTGTCATCTTGATATTGATCGGTGTAGTGATTCCGGTCAGGACGGCCTGAGAAGGCCGTCCAATGAGTGCATTGGAAGTTATCGCGAATGCTTACCACCTGGCTCCGACTGGTTTCGCGCCAGCGTGCTTCATGCGGATGCTGTACAACGACGTCTTCGCCGTGATAAACAGCGTCTTGTAGTCGTCTCCGCCGAATGTGACGTTGGCGGGGCCTTCCGGAACTGTGATCCGTTCCAGCGGTTTGCCGTCGGCGCTGAAGATGTTGACTCCGCCGTGAGTTGTGTAAAGGTTGCCCTGAGTATCGACCGTCATGCCGTCACTGCCTTCGTCGATCGTGAATAACTTCTTGCCGAGTGATCCGTCTTTGTGCACCTCGTAACAATGAACTCCGCCCGGTAGTTTGTGGAAGGCAGGATCGGGATGTCTCGTATTGCCACCGGTGTCAGCGATGTAGATCCGGCTTTCGTCTGGTGAAAAATTGATACCATTGGGCATTGCGAGGTCCTTGACGAGGGGCTCAACCTTTCCTGTGGTCGGATCGAGCCTGTAAACCCAATGGCCTGGCAATTCAGCAGGACCAGTCAGGCCCCATGGTGGATCAGTGAAGTACAGAGTGCCGTCAGATTTGACAGCAACATCGTTGGGTGAATTCAGTCGTTTTCCGTCGAACTTGTCAGCCAGGACCGTGATGCTGCCATCAGCTTCGGTACGCACGACGTTGCGACCTGCGTGCTGACAGGAAATCAGGCGTCCTTCAAGGTCGAGGATATTGCCGTTGGATTGTTCGCTCTTGCGGAACAGCGATACGCCTTCTCCTTCATTCCACTGCATGATCCGGCTGTTTGGGATGTCCGAGAAGACGAGCATCTTCTTTGCCGGAATCCATGCCGGGCCTTCGGTGAATTTCATGTCACCGGCCAGCTTCTGAACTTTCGCACCGGGTGCGATGAGTGATTCTGCGTCGTCGGCATGCACGTGCGTCACAGCGACGAGCAGGATGAGTAATGAGAAAAGTCGTTTGGGCATGGTTGTTTGGTAACCTTGTCAAGGATGGGGTTCGATGTTCATTTATCGTAGCTGGACATCGCCAGTTTGTCAGGTCCGCGTGTTGTTAAAGTGTTTATCCACCCGAACCATAGCCAGCGATTTCAGAATCGTCACCGTTGCTGTCGGCGAATTTCTCTGCCTGGACGGGACAGGAGTGCCGTCCTGCGATTGAATTTTTCACTGTCGAGACTGATGCGACACCAGTAGATGATTGTGTTACAGTTTCGCCGCCGTGAATCGAGCCTGAGGGCCGGTTTTGTTCTTCCGAATGACTGGGATCAGTGGTTCAGTCAAGTTTGCAGTTTCAGGGTGTGATATGGCGTTCAGGCGTTTTGTTCTTGTAGTCGTTGCATGCGTGTTGTCGAGCAGTGTTGCCAGATCCGAAGACTGGCCGTCGTGGCGCGGGCCGAATCGTGACGACATTTCAACCGAGACCGGGCTGCTCAAGGCGTGGCCGGAAGGCGGACCGGAGAAACTCTGGACTTCCAAAGACGCGGGTCTGGGCTATTCAGGACTCTCTGTTGCCAACGGTGTCCTGTTCACCATGGGTGCCGATGGCACGACAGAAGAGTCCAACGAATTCGTCATCGCTTTCAATGCGGAATCCGGTGAAAAGATCTGGCAGACAAATGTGGGAAATTATCTCGACAACGGCTGGGGCGGTGGGCCGCGCAGCACGCCGACGATTTCCGGTGACCTGCTGGTGGCGATCAGTGGCAAAGGTGATGTCGTCTGCCTGTCCGTCAAGGACGGTGCGGAAAAATGGCGTACCAGTCTAACGGGACTCGGCGGCACGATTCCAAGCTGGGGTTATTGCGAATCGGCATTGATTGACGCTGACAATGTGCTCGTCACACCCGGAGGTGAAAACGGCACAATCGCCTGTTTCGCCCTGCAGACTGGTGAGAAAATCTGGCAGTCCACCGAGATTAAGGAGCCTGCGAACTACTCGTCTATCATCGCAGTGGATCATTTCGGCAAGCGACAGTTCATTCAGTTGACAGGACAGAAAGTCTTTGGCCTCAACGGTGACGGCAAGTTACTCTGGCAACATGATTTTCCGGGGAGCACGGCCGTGGTTCCGACACCCATCTACAGAGAGGGGCAGGTCTATGTGACGGCGGGCTACGGAGCGGGCTGTCTGTTGCTGAACATTACCGGCGACAACAAAGTGGAAAAGATCTACGACAACAAAGTCATGAAAAACCAACACGGTGGCGTGTTGCTGGTGGGTGATTGTCTCTTCGGCCACAGCGACGACAACGGGATCATTTGTCAGAATTTTGACTCAGGTGATCTGGTCTGGAGCGACAAGAAAAAAAACGATGCCAAAATCGCGGTAATGTATGCCGATGGAATGCTTTATTGCCTTTCAGAAGACAACGGTGAGTGCTTTCTCGTTGAAGCCAGTGCAACCGAATACAAGGAAGTCAGTCGTTTCAAAATGGATCCTCAGACGACGCAGCGGCATACCAACGGCCGCGTCTGGACACATCCGGTGATCAGCGGTGGTCGGCTCTATCTGCGCGATCAGGATGTCATTTGCTGTTACAAGATAAAAGAGTGACGCATTTGGAGTGCGGCGACTTATCGCCGCTTTCTTTCTCAAACCACACTTCCCGTGGCAACAATTCGTGTTAACGTCGCGCTTGCGCAGGAATCTTGAGTATTTGTGACAGAAACATTGATGACAAAAAGATCAAACAGGAAAATCAGAGTGGCACGTTCCGAAGTCGGTGGCACTCATCTTTCTGTCACAAATGTTTCTGTCTGAATTTGTACTCTCGCTGATTGCGGTGACCAAAAACTCAGGAATCTCTTAATTCGAACGAGTGTTGATCAGCAGCACTGACCTGGAAAACGAAAGCGATGACAAGTCATCGCACTCCAAAGGGGAAATCATTGTAATGCAAAACATTCTGGATCACCTGAAATCCAATCAGGACACGACTCTCAAAGAACTCTGCGACTTCCTGCGCATTCCAAGCATCAGTGCGGACAGCAAGTATGTGCCCGACATGCACCGCTGTGCGGATTGGGTCATGGCATCCATGAAGGATGCAGGGCTGACGGCTCAGATCTTTCCCACGAAGGGTCATCCGATTGTTTATGGGGAGCGGATTCATGATCCGAAGCTGCCGACGATCCTGGTCTATGGGCACTATGACGTGCAGCCCCCCGATCCGCTGGATCTGTGGACAACACCGCCGTTTGAACCGCAGGTTCGTGACGGCAAATTGTTCGCCCGCGGTGCGACCGACGACAAAGGTCAACTTTTTACGCACCTGAAGTCCATTGCCGCGTGGGTGAAGCTGAACGGGTCGCTCCCGGTCAACGTCAAAGTCCTGATCGAAGGCGAAGAAGAAGTTGGTGGCGCGAATCTGGATCATTTTCTGGAAACGCACGGCGATCTGCTGAAGGCTGACGTGGCGGTCGTGAGTGACACCAGCCAGTACGGTGACGGAATCCCGGCGATCACCTGCGGACTGCGTGGCATTGTGGCGGCGGAAATACGTCTGCGAGGCCCATCGAAGGATCTGCACAGCGGGATCTACGGCGGCAGCATTGCCAATCCAGTGAATGCTCTGACAAAGATGTGTGGCAAACTGGTCGGCGATGACGGACGCATTCAGATTCCGGGCTTCTACGACGACGTTCTGGAACTCACCGCACTGGAACTCGAACAGTACGCTCAGCTGCCGTTTTCTGAATCGCACTTCCTGAAAGAAGTCGGCAGTTCGGCAGCCTTCGGCGAAAACGGCTATACGACTCTGCAGCGTCGCACGGCCCGTCCGACCTGTGATATCAACGGGATTTTTGGCGGCTATACTGGCGAAGGTCCTAAGACCATTATTCCCTCTAAAGCGACAGCAAAAATCACGTGCCGTCTGGTGCCGGTGATGAAGCCGGCAAAAGTTCTGGATGCGCTGGAAGCGTTCCTGAGATCGCATTGTCCGCCGGGGATTGAGTTCGAATTCAAGCGATTTCATGGCTGTGAAGCGTTTGTGTTTGATCCGACAAGTGAGTGGCTCACGGCGGCACGCAAGGCGGTCGAGACGGCCTTTGGCCAGCCGCCGGTTCTGGTTCGTGAAGGCGGTTCCATTCCGGTGGTACTCAGCTTCAAACAAATCCTGGGAATCGATACGCTGCTGCTCGGCTGGGGCAGGAATTCCGACAACCTCCACAGCCCGGACGAACACATACACGTTCAGGATTTCCACCGTGGCACCCTCGCCAGCGCCTGCCTGTGGGCGGAACTGGCAAAGGTGAAGACCTAGTACAAACGATGCAATTGACACAGATCAAGACAGTCACTCGACTCAGAGAGTCAAGCTACATTCAGGAGTTGCCCCAGTGCTGGACCTGCAGTTCATCTGCGAACATCGTGACGAAGTCATCGACAATTGCCTCAAGCGCGGCGTCACCGTCGATGTCGATGCTGTGATCCGATTGCGTGATCAGCGAAACGCTCTGATTGCCAAAGGCGATGAATTTCGTCGTCAGCAGAAGGAAGTTTCTGCGCAGATTCCCAAAGCCACTGCTGCCGATCGCCCAAGGCTGGTCGAACAAGGCAAGTCCCTGCGGGAGCAGGTCAACCAGACGGAAGAACAGCAAAAAGCAATCGAAGAACAACTGCGGCTGGAGCAGATTCGCGTTCCGAACATGACGCATCCGGATGCTCCGATCGGGGGCGAGGAAGATGCGCATGAGTTCCGGGTCTGGGGAACAAAGCCGAAGTTTGACTTCAAGGCGAAAGATCACGTCGAGATTGCCGCTCATTTGGATCTGATTGATTTCGAAGCCGGAGCGAGGGTTGCCGGATCAGGATTTTACTTCCTGAAAAATGACGCCGTGATGCTCGAAATGGCGCTCGTGCAGTATGCGTTGCTGAAACTTCGCGGCGAAGGCTTTACGCTGTTCACGACGCCGGATCTGGCGCGAGATTCAGTTCTGGAAGGGATTGGGTTCAACCCGCGCGGGAATGAAACTCAGATCTATTCGGTTGCCAACAGTGACTTGAGTCTCGTGGCAACTGCTGAGATCACGCTCGGCGGCATTCAAAAAGATCAGACCCTCGACATCGCTTCGCTGCCTCTGAAGTACGCCGGGCTCTCGCACTGTTTTCGTACCGAAGCCGGTGCGGCCGGTCGTGCAGGACGAGGGATTTATCGCGTTCACCAGTTCACAAAGGTGGAGATGTTTGGTTATACGGGGCCGGATCTGAAGGATTCGGACACGCTGCACAAAGACATTCTGCGGATTGAAGAAGAAGTCTTTCAGGGACTTGGGATTCCGTATCGTGTGATCGACACAGCTTCGGGTGACCTGGGCGGTCCGGCCTATCGCAAATTCGATATCGAAGCCTGTATGCCCGGTCGCGGCGACGCAGGAGAATACTGCGAAGTCACCAGTGCCTCCAACTGCACTGACTATCAGGCGCGGCGTTTGAACATCCGCTGCAAGAGCCCTGACAAAAAAGGGACTCAGTTTGTTCAGACGCTCAACGGTACAGCGATTTCCTGTGCCCGGGGGATCATTGCCGTGTTGGAAAACTATCAACAGGCCGATGGCAGTGTCATCGTTCCCGAAGTCCTGCGTCCGTGGGTTGGCAAGGATGTGATAACTTAGCCATCACGCTCCGCCGTGATGAGCCTTTATCACACGACATGCGTCAATGAAAACACGTGGCTAAAATGATTTCCATCGCACGAGGTCATGGAACGATTGAACGAGGAACCATTCTTCAGGCGGCCTCTTTTGAAGGCTCTTCTAGCATTGTCAAGTACCCTTTTTAGAACGAAATCTGCGCCTTCATCGCGCATCGCGAAATGTCATTTTTCAAAACAGTTTTGCAAAACGTTTGCGGGCTCGTGATTGTGGTTCGATTTTTATCATGGAAATTCAAGAGGCTCATGCAGTTCCTGTCACACGCGGTTATCTGAAATAGCTTCATGCTCTTGCCTGAAATGTCACGTACTGGTTCGCTGATGTACATCCGGCTGGAAACATGGTTTCCCTACACCGTCCAGGTGTACGTGAATGGTCACGACTGGCTGGCGCGACAGATGCTCAGACGGAAAATAGGCTTTGTGCAGCGGGACAATGCGTTCACTCAGCTGGATGATCCACAGCAGTCTCAGCAAATTGCGGATCAGTTCGCTCAGATCAACTGGGTGAAGCAACTGTCGAAGTGGGCTCGCCTGGTAAATCCGCATATCGACAAAGGCGGCTGGTTGCATGGAAAGGATTACTACTGGGTCACCGAACAGGCAGAATATGCCAGCGACGTGATCTTCAAGGATCGCTCGAAGTTGAGGGACCTTTATCCGCGGCTCCTGGATCATGCTGTGGTGAATTTCTCAGCGAGCGATATTTTAACGTTTCTGGGTCGGAAACTGACCGGGAATTTTCTCGGCGAGGTTCTCACCGACTGCAAGAAGAAACGTGAACCCGGTGCACGTGTGAAGCATCGAGTGAAAGAGAACTGGATCAAAATGTATGACAAATTTGGTCTGGTTCTGCGCGTGGAGACGGTCATCAATTCTCCGCGTGAATTCCGAGTCCGTCGAAAGCGAATTCGGAAAGGGCAACCAACAATGGTTTGGTGTCCGATGAATAAAGGCGTGACCAACCTGCCGAGTTATCAGCGGGTGTGCCGCGCCGCCAACGACCGCTACCTGAATGCGCTGTCCGTTGTGAATGATCCGACGCCTGCCTATCAGCAGGTCGCCGATCTGACAGAGTCGAAAACTCATCAAGGTCGCCGCTATGCCGGCCCGAGAGCCGTTGATTTCAAAACCCGCCCGATCCGCCGCTCGGGTTCACCGCCTTGTTCGCCGCATTATGTGGCTCCGGCGGCAAACGCTGCTCTGCAATTCTCGCAATGTGTTTTCTATCGGAACCCCGTGCAAACCTCAACAGATCGCTTGGGCATTCCGTTAATCGAAGTATGTCAGCCATGATCGACCCGCCCATCGCAACATCAGGATCCGTCGATCCCAATCGGTACAGTTCCCAACAGCGTTCATTGTTGATCGGTTGATTCAATTCAACAAATCGTCGAAATGCAGCATAGCGCAGGTGCTCTGGGTGGTGATCGTCGTCATCTCGTTGCGCAATAAGCTGCAAGATCAATTCATTGTTGACGATTCCCAATTCGAACCAAGCTTCTCCGAATTCGCCATGAATTACGTCATTCGCAGGCAGGTTCGACGGCTCTTCTGCAGCTTGTTGCTTGTCGAACCAATCCGCTGGATATGGCAGTCGGCCTTCGGGGTGATTGGTCGTATAGGACTCACGACCGAGATATTGATGGTATATCGTCATGGCGTCAAAATGGCTGCCAGCGACGAATGTCGACAACAGCCGTGAACTCTTAGGAAGCGTTTCTCGGCATGAGTTGCCGAGCGATCCGGCGAAACAACATGTGTGCAGGATCATTCCGTCTTCAATTGATTCCCAAATCTCGTGAATCAATGCAGCCATTCTAGGTATGCACTCAAGTAGGCGAACGCCCAGCGTAACCGGGACGCACACGAATGATGTTCCATTTCAAACCGGGTGGTGTGCGGCTCCGGTTCACGCAATTGGTACGCCTGTCATGGCGTATGACTAGTGGGGTGCCGTTTCCTTTACTGGA
>JBBJME010000144.1:0-18318 GCA_037719765.1 Planctomycetaceae bacterium | reverse complement strand
TTCTGTCCCGATCCTCGCGCCGGGCGTGCCCTGTGTGCCGAAACCACCCGCTCCTTCGTTCCATGCCGAATCATCAAATGCCGCCGCCTGCCAGCCGTCTGCCGGGGTCTTCTGTGTATAGCGCCATGCATCAACAATCGCGTCCTGCGCGAGCGAGAAACTTGCGGACGCTGCCAGCATGAGGAATGCGACGAGAGAGAATGTTTTCATGACAGTCGATGTCCTTTGTTGAAGACGGATGTTCGGCGGCAGCGTTCGTTTGTGCTCCAGGCAAACATAGTAGCTGGTATTCTGCTTCCATGCCAACAGGCTCGCCAGATCTGCACGCACGACAGTTTCGCAACGCATTGTACCGGTAGGCTGACGCCGCACCGCGCGCCCCGGGTTTTGTTCATTTGCAGAAATTCAATTGCACGAAGACTGAGGGTTGTTTAACTTGCCCTCAGAGTGACACACGGAGTACGCTTCAAGGCCAGCTGCGCGAGAAATACGATGTCTGACAAGATGGTGATTCCCTGTTCTGAATGTGGCAGCAATCTGGCAGTTCCCTCGACAGCGGCAGGTAAGCGAGTTCGCTGTCCGAAGTGCAAGACAGAAGTCGCAATCCCCGGCGGGACGGCAACTGTCCGACGCGAGCCGCGGCAATCCGCTGCGGCCCCGGAACCAGAACCGCGACGTGCACGGAAGATCGTTGAACCAACTCAACCGGCGCGCCGGCGTTCAAAGGAACCGATTGCCCCGGATGATAATGCATGGCTGGACGATGGTGCATCGTCGAACAGCCAGGCGGGCAGTGAATGGGATTCGTATGGCACTCCGGAACAGTTACCGCAGGCGCTTCCGCCGCGTGCTAAACGGAAAAACGCTGGCAGTCAGGCACCGCAGCTCCGCGGCACAGGTAACGAACCTGCTGCACCCTATGAACGCCCTCAAGAAGCCGTCGCACGGGCGTCCAACGGCAGCATGATTACCGGAATTCTGATGATGGTCGGAGCTGTGATCTGGTTCGTTGGAGGACTCGCGGCAGACATTATCTTCTTCTATCCGCCGGTCCTGTTTGTGCTTGGCTTCATCGCTCTGGTCAAGGGTGTGTTGCGAACTGAATAAGGGCTAGCCGTCAAGCTCGGACTATTCATCTATCGTCCCTTCAGGAATTCCAGAACATCTGCCATCTGCTCGACGCTGACATCACGTTCGACGCCTTCGGGCATGAGGGACTTGCTGGTGGTCTTGAAGTCTTCAATGTCGGTGCGCTGGATGGTTTGTTCACGGCCTTCGGGTTGACGCAGAGTGACGGAATCCGTGGACTCTGCGATCAACAGACCGTTAAACAAGCGACCGTCGGTCGTGACAGCGATGTATTCTGTGAACTGCGGATCAACTCGGCGATTCGGGTCCAGAATGTCGTACAGCAGCGCATCACGCGCACGGGCGCGCGTGTCGCTGATGTCGGGGCCGACGTTGTGGCCGACGCCGCCGATACGGTGACATTTGCTGCACGTTTTCTCGAACACGGCCGCACCGCGTGCCACATCTCCTTTCAGATCGAGCGACTTCGCATATTGATCGGCCACTTCCTTGCGATTTGCCGAAACGGTGCCGCCGAAAAGTTGAATCGCCGTCGTGCGAATGGTTTCATCCGGATGCCTCAGCAGGATTAATCGCTGGTCGATCGACACGACTGAGGATGAGATCACTCCTGTGGCCATTTGTCCTAAAAGTGAGGTGACGCTTTCCTTTCGCAGCAGCAGCAGGTCGAGCGCGGCAGAACGAGTTTGAGGCTTCAGCTGATCCCAATGAGTCAGCACAATTTCCGACAGCTCGGGGCGTCCACTGCGGCGCGCGGCTTCGATTGCCGCCTGCTGGCAAGCGGTGGATTCAGCGGGCTGGAGCAGGAATTGAAGAGCTTTGGTGAGTGCCTGTGGCGGCAAATGCGACATGAGCCCCATTGCCGCGATGCGATCCGCGTCGCTGTGTTTAGGATCGATGGCAGTGTCTGCTGCCAGTTGCACGACGTTCGCCGCCGCCTGTAGTGATTCTTTGAGATCCTCCGGCGGCGACTGCAGCAATGCCGCGAGATTCTTCGGAACGTCCGCGTTCTCACAACGCGGCAATCCTTCCGCCAGTCCGATCACCAGGGCCGTCTGCCACCAGAGGCCGGATTCTTTCCCGTCACCGATCAGCACTGCGGTCTTTTGAAGCTGTTCGATCTCACCTCGCGCGGCGACGTTGAGTGCGAGACTCTTTAGAAAGTCGGCCCGCCCGCCAATCTCGGTTGCTTCGCCACTCTGCAGCACGACGACCTCCGCCATGTCTGCAGCAAGATTCGGTGCGGCGATCAGCAGCGCGCGTTGCAGCCAGAGATCATCGAGACACCCTGGCACCGATTTCAGGACCGCGGATTTTGCTTCCGCCGTGGATGGGTCGAGCGACAGGAGTGCCTGCATCCGGACTTCGCCGTCCAAATCATTGCACAACATGGCGGCGACGTGTTGCAGTTCTTGGCTGTCCGGGCCGTGCGTGCTAATCAGTTTGGCAACATCGCGCCGTACGTTGGCGTCGAGATCCTGAGAAGCAATGACAAGGTCGGCAGGCTGCAGCAGATTCAAGCCATCCAGCGTCCACAATGCATGAAGCCTGGCAAATCCACTTGATTGAATATCATCCAGCAACGCCCGCAACGAAGTCTCACACTCAACGCGGTGGCTTTCCACAATCAACCGCTGTCCCAGCATCCGCCGCCAGCCGTTTCTGTCTCGCAGTAACTCGACCAGTTCGTCTGGTGAAGCCGCAGGCGAAAACCCCTCTACCGAGGCCGCATCTTCCCGCACGATCCGCCACACGCGACCGCGGTTTTCGCCCGCCCGCCAATCCATCTTTGCCGCAACATCGTCCGGGACAAACTTTGGATGTTCCACCCACAGACGATACATATCCGCGACATACAGCGCTCCGTCAGGGCCGGTCGCCAGACTGGCGGGGCGAAACCATGTATCAGTAGACGCCAGGAAATCCGCTTTTTCCCGAGCGCGTCGCGCGGTCACGGTCCCGCCTTTTTGTTCAATGACTGATCGCGTAATCAAGTGACCCACCGGTTCGCAGACAAAAATACTGCGATCGGATTCTTCACCGAACTGGCCGCCTCGGCAGGCCGTCACGCCACAGGCTGACGTGTGAGTCCCCGCGTGCGACAAATAGTTGCTCTTCATCGCGACGAGCGGAAACACCTGCGTCTTTTCGCCGGACGGGCCGACATCGGTGTGTCCCACGGCCACACCGGCAAACGGATTACGACGCACCAGGTCCAGCGACAACACGTCGGTCATGATCGGGTTGCGGTTGGAACTGAAGAAACGATGGCCGAAATTGTCGATTGTGTTTCCAAACTGCCCCGCACCAGAGATTGCTTCAAACTGCATGGTGTCGGGATGAAAACGAAAATCAATGCGTGGGATCTCGATCGCTTCCTTCGATTCAAATCCCGGTCGCCGGCATTGAACTTTGCCGTGGCCGTACGTCAGATAGATCCAGTTGTCGAATCCCCAGCGCGGACAGCCGATCTGCATTTGTGGATGAGCCGGCGTAAATCCGTCGAACCAGACTTCACGGACATCGGCGACGTTGTCACCATCCGAGTCGGCCAGATACATGATCTGCGTTTCGGTGCAGGCGAGAATGCCACTGCGGAATGCCATCAGGCTGTGACAGAACTTCAGGTGATCGGCAAACACCGTGCGTTTGTCCATGCGACCGTCGCTGTCAAGGTCTTCCAGCAGCACGACCTGCGACAGCGGAGGGGCATTGGAATCTTTCGGGCCGACCGGGTAATCCGTGTACTCCACGACAAACATGCGTCCCAGATGATCAAAGTCGATCGCCACAGGATCTGTGATGATCGGTTCAGCAGCGATAAGTTCAATTCGGTATCCAGGTTCGATCTGAAAACATGCCAGGGATTCGTCTGGCGACTTCGGCGGTTCCGTGGGCTGATCGATCCAATGCCGCCCGCCTTGCTGGCGTTCGATCGACTTGATGAGGTCGCCAGTGTCCGACGGCGGCTGTAGCAGTAAGGTGCAGAGGACCATAAATGTCGAAACAATCATCGGAGGGCTCCGAAGGGATAACATCAGAACGGTATTGGCGGGGACGCACCTGGCCAAAATCATAGTTGGCATCTGAAGCAATGAAAAGTTGCGACAGGATTTGCTGTCATGCCTTACATTTCATGGACATACAGAATTCATGTCGAGCGTAGTTGAGGATGGCACATTCGGTTGACCGCGTGGGCAACGCCCCGCGCGTGGGAATCCATCCAGCGGGACGCTGCAAGCGCGGCCCGCTGGGCACGCGGTTGAACGAGCAAATGCATCCGGGCGCCGCGGCGTGGAGGCACGATGTTCGCGTTCATCCGGACTGGATTTTCTGGTTCCGAATGTGGCGGGTGCAGCAACCAGGTCCGACTTTAAGACATATTTAGCACGTCCAGGCGCTTGAATCGAATGCGAACGGTTGAAAGAATTCCAGTCCCCTGTCGGATGCGTTCTGTTGACAGCAACGGTATTCTGGGGGGACTGTTGCAGATGCGAATGGTGGTTTTACCGTTTTTGCGAAGTTCGCAAGCCGGATGCACCTGAGAATCTGCTCCACCGACGGCGAGAGTCTTGTTTTTACATTCTGAAAGGTCCGAGGGCTGCAATGAAGTTTCTTGAAGGACATACGGTCGGCATCGACCTGGGCACAACCTACAGCGCGATCGCGATGCTGGATCACGACGGCAACCCCGTCGTCCTGAACAATGCCGATGGTCGTTCCATTACGCCATCTGTGGTGTTGCTGGACGAAGACCGCGTCGTGGTGGGGCCATCGTTCGAGCGCATCGCAGTTGCTGATCCAAAGTCGATTGTCGAAGCGATCAAGCGTGAAATGGGCAACAAGAACTTCTTCGTGGTCTATCAGAACAAAAAACTGACTCCGGAATTCATTTCAGCATTGATTCTGAAAAAGATGAAGCAGGACGCCGAGAAAATTATCGGACCCATCGCGAATGCCGTCATCACAGTGCCGTACTATTTCAACGACGTGCGCCGCAAGGCAACTCAGGATGCAGGGCGCATCGCCGGTCTGAATGTGATTGACATTATTAACGAACCGACTGCGGCCACTCTGGCATACGCCTGGAGCCGTGGTGAACTGGGGCGCGCTGATCTGAAGTCAGAAGAGCGTACGATTCTGGTATACGACCTTGGGGGTGGTACGTTCGACGTGACCGTTGTGCGATACACACCGACGACCTTCCGTGTGCTGGCAACGGACGGGGACGTGATGCTTGGTGGTCTGGACTGGAGTAAGCGACTGTCCGACCATCTTGTGGAACAATTCAAACGCAAGTTTAATGTCGATCCGAGTGCCGACGCTGAAGCGATGCTTACGTTTCATCAGGAAGCTGAAGACGCAAAACGCGATCTGAGTACGAAGACTCAGGTGCCGATCAGTGTGTATTACAAGGGTAATACGCTGTCGGTCTCATTGTCGCGAACCGACTATGAACGCATGACGGCAGATCTGTTGCAGCGCACGAAAGACACCACCGAACTGGTACTTCAGCAGGCCGGTGTGACACCTGAAATGCTGGATGAACTGGTGTTGGTTGGCGGTTCAACCTACATGCCAGTGGTCGAACAGATGTTGCGGGAAGTCTGCCGGAAAGAACCGTCACGTGCCCTGGCACCTGAACGAGCGGTGGCAGAAGGAGCTGCGATACATGCAGCCATTTTGCAGGCTCGGCATGGCATCAACACCGGCGGTGTCGTGGATGCAATTCAGAAACGACTGAATGCTGTCAAGACAACGGACGTCAATTCGCATTCACTGGGGATCAAGATTTCCGATCCGAAAGACAAGTTGCGTAAGATCAATCACATCATGATTCCGAAGAATTCGCCGGTCCCGAACAGCGTCAAGCAGCGTTTCGGGACGAACAGCGATGGCCAATCCCGGATTCATGTTGAGATTCTGGAAGGCGACGCGATCGATCCCGCTGCATGTGAACTGATCGGTGACTTCCGCGTCTTCAACCTGCCGGCCAGTTTGCCCAAGGGGTCTCCGATTGAGATCACCTATTCTTATGACGGATCGGGACGCATCAGCGCCACGGCCGTTGAGCTCACCGGCAACAATCAGGCCAACGCAGAAATCGTCCGTGAAGGCGGAATGCAGGAAGTCGACATTAAGGACGCATTGGCGACGCTGTCGAGCGAGTACGAAGTGGAATAATTCGCCTTGCCGCGAATGCAGACGAGACATCAGCCGCCGGGTTCATTGGAGTCCGGCGGCTGTTGTTACGTAGGATGGACACTCATGTCCGTCACATGGCGATCTCGATGATATATGGTGCAGGCCCGGTGGCGCTGGAATACATCGACAAGGTCATTGCTCGAGGGAATGCCGGAAAGAAGCGAAAGACGGTGAAGTGCTGAAGTTTGTCGCATTGGCCGTAATCAGTGCTGTACCACTTTTCGCAGGACCAGAAACCCGGCGACTCCGATGATCAGATTTGGGACCCACATCGCCCACCATGGTTCCAGTGTGCCCGTCTTGCAGAGATTCATCATCAGGAACATGACGGGATAGTAGACAATAAGAATCGGCAGAAAGCAGATAATGAAACTGGTGATAAACTGTCGTCGCGCCTGCAGCATTGCGAACGGTCCGCCCAGGAAAGCGAAGAACCAACAGCTGGCGGACATGGAAAATCGGTTGTGAATCTCTGCTCGGTATTTGAGCTCGTTTGTGACAGCGTGTTTGCTCTGTTTGTCAAACGTGGAGATTTCCTCACTGGCGAGTTGTTGAAAGTCTCCGGTGAATAACATCATCGCGGCCTCAATGTTTTTCTCTGCCGCCAGTCGTTTTTTATCGATTTGCGCCTGCTTGATCTCCCGCTGCAGGGAATGCATGGTCAAATTGCGTGATACGACTTTCCCCAGCTGCAATTCAAGCGGAAAGCGTAGTTCCGAATGTTTCATTTCGCCGGAAAAATCTGAACCCGCCCCTCCGCCGCTGACGTTTTTCAGATGCACCAGAATTTGCTTCTCTTCCAGATCAAAACGTATTCTGGCGGCTTCGGCGCAGACAGTAAACTGCTGATGATTGCGACGATAGCGAATCGTGGCATTCAGCAGTGTCCGATTCTTTACATCGCGCACCGTGATCGTGTATCCCTCATTCGGATTGCTGAAATAGTGTTGCGTCGCCAGGACGTCAAAGAAGATTTCTTCCAGCGCTTGAGTCACGATGCGCTCGATGTTGGATACGCCCCACGGGATGGCATAGTTCAATAAACCGAACGAACCGATTGCCAGCACGGTTCCCAGCAGAAACGCGGGCATGAGTAATTGCTGTGCATTGATCCCCGCAGACTTAGCGGCGATGACTTCCAGATCACCGGAAATTCGTCCGTACACCACACACACACTCAACAGCAGCGTCGCCGGAATTGTGAACGGCAACATGCTCGGGACCACAAAGGGCATGATCTGAAAAATCTGGGCTGGCCCCAATCCGCGTGCTGCCGCTTCCTGAAACAACCCGACGAAAACCAGCATCACGGTGAGCACGACGACAAGTAACAGAAAGACACGCACCAGTTCGCTCAGGATGTAGCGCTGCAGCAGTTTCATCGGCTGACCTCCCTGAGTCCAGCACGATGCACCTTCGGCGACACGATACCCCACGCGGCAGGCATTGGTTCGTTGAACCGCGTGCAGGATAAGTTGCAACGTCCGTGAACTATCGTCATAGAGTTTCGCAATTCTGCGGCAAATCACGAGTCAAAAAAGGGCTCCAGGCAACATTTGCGATGACCGCAGGGTATTCCACGGGCGAAAACGCAGCAATGGCAGTCGTTTTTCGCGAAAAAGCCGCCTGAAAACGCATTCTTGAAAACCTGATCGTCGACCCGTTACAGGACAACCGTGGTCAAGGACATTTATTGTCGCGACTTCCTGAGCGGCGGAGGGTTCAATGCCGTCGTGTACCAGAGCGTAATGTCGCCAGCTATTTCGTGCATCAATGCATCGGGACTATTATGGCCGGGATTCGGATCGCAGGGCTGTGCCTCACCGAACCACAAATGACGCTTTCTGCGTTTCGGTCTTGGTTCCACAAGACCATAGTCGGCGGCATTCCAATTGGCGGTCGTGGCAAAGAGGGGTTCTTCGGATTCGCCCTGGAGGACCTTGATCTCCAGCGTGGCACGCATCGGATAATAGGGACGATATTCCAGAATTCGTATGACCAGAATCTGATCCACGGGGGGACGACCGGCGGCATTGCCAAATGGCACTGGGGGCAGATTGGGCGACCGGACGTTCATTGGTTCCTGAAAGCTGACGGAGATGACATCTGATGGCGTAGCCCCGTGAAATTCTTCGCTTGCCACAGGCAGCAAATTCATCGTCACAGGCTGCACCTGCATCGAATTGCAGGACAACTGGAGTTCACGAATGAGCATGGTTCCCAGTTGCGAGGCGAACGGCAGATGGACAGGATCGTTGAAACTCTGCATTGCCAGCCCGACTTGCAGACTCGGCAATCCGGAAGACAACGGCATCTGCGGTGGACAACCCGGTTGAGTTGGAAGCAGTTTGGACGTGAATCGCGTCGCCACGGCGGGAACGCGGAGCGACGCTGGCCGTTCCTGCAGATGACATCCGCAGATCGACAACAGCGACGACGCTGCGGCGACCATGAGTATGCAGGTGAACGGCGTGGGTCGCATCAGAGGCTCTCATCAACTGTCGGCAGATTCTGAGGCAGCATCGGCCTGACTGGTCCGGATTTCGATTTCGGTCGGGGAACTTGCCTGAATGCTGCGTTGGGAACTGCGGGAGCGGGAACGACGTCATCGATGATTTGTGACAGTGAATCAATTGTCTCCAGTTCGCGTCGTCGTTGTTTCTCAAGCTCCTGTTCCAGTTCATGCTCTCTTTCCAGTCGATCACGATCTGCTGTGGTCTGTTGCAGCTTGAGTTCCAGGATTTCGCGTTCATGCGATTGTTGCCGCATTTCCTGACTTTCCTTCATGGATTCCTGCGCAAGCTTCATCTGTGAGATTTGTTCTGCCAGAATCTGTACCTGCGTTCTGCATTCCTTCAGGTCATCATTTTCTGATGCCGTGTCCTGTGGATACATTGGCTGAGCCGGCATCGGAGGCCACTGCGTCTGTACTGCCGTCGGCGGGCAATACCTCATTGACGGTGGGCCGGTGGTGACTGACTCAGCTTCTGGCCACCCGGAAGTCGGATTGTCCGCGGATGCCGAATTCGGATCTGCAGCTTCGAAGTGCGTCATTGGTGGTGAGGGAGTCCATGTTCCCGGCATGCCGTTCATCGTGGCTGCCTGCGGTCGGATTCCATGTTCAATCGGACGAACGCGTTCGAGAGGTGAAGGTGTCGCAGCCTGCGTCGGTGAGGCCGCTCGCGAAGGATCATCTGGCGCAATCTGGTATCCTGCTTCGTGTTCGACATGCGCGTCTGAGATGCCTTTACCGCAATTACAACTGCATTGTGACGCGGTTTCACCGCATGTCGCATCATGCAGGCCAGACCAGGCTTTGCGTGTCATCGCGCAGCCGGACGTGAGGCACAGACTCAGAGCGACCGCGATGCAGGTCAGCGTCACTGCAATGGATTGCTGTCCAGTCAAACGGTCCTGCCGAAATTGCTTTTGAGCGTCAAAGCCGTTCATGGCTTACGAACTCCGAAGATAGAATTGTTCATGAAACCCGGCGACGTGATTCAATTTGTGTCTCCATACCCACACTCCACCGTAATCACTTGTCCGCAATCGCAGCGAATGACAATGGATGTCACGTCGCCTGTTACGGGATCCGTGTTCACAGAAACTCGTTCCGCCATCGACACACATCGCGTCTGATTTGCCAGGCGAACCGGGGCGTCACTGAAACGAACCTGTTGACTGGACAGCACTCTGCCTTTGGCACTGATCACGGTACTCATGATTAACCTCCACTCCGTCGTTTCACGATCGACTTCAGTTGTAGTTCTGCTGCTGCGATCAGTCTTGAAACGCGGGATTCAGACAGATTCAGCACTTCTCCGATTTCTTTCATTCGCATGTTCTCCAGATAGTACATCGTGACTGCCAGCCGCATTCTTTCAGGCAGTTCTTCGATGGCATCTGCCAGCAGCTGTTTCTCTTCGATGCGGCGGGAATCCGCGTCAATGTCATTTTCGCGATTGCAGGGCACGGGCAGCTCACCCAATTCGTCAGCCCAGCTTTCAGGTCGAGTTAAGCGCATGGCGGCGATGCAGTCATCAACTTCTTCAACCGTCAGCCCCGTCTGACCGGCCAGCTTCTCGGACGTCAGCGGCGGTGGCATGTGTATGGAGGCTTCACGAATCAAGGTCCAGTTCTGCAGCACGGCCTGAGGTACAGGGCAATTGCGCCGAAGTTCATCCAGAATGGCACCACGAATTCGTTGATAGGCAAATGTAGTGAACGCGATACCTCGCGCCGGATCAAACTGGCCAGCAGCCTCAACCAGCCCAAGAATTCCCGCCGACTCCAGGTTGTCGTTGTCTACGGAGTCTGGCAATCCGCCTAACATTCTGCCCAGAATATGGCGCACAAAATAGAGATGCTCCAGGATCAGACGATCCCGCAAATCCATTTTGCAGACTTTGTGATACGCTTTGACAGCCGAATGCATGCGAGTACTCATATCGTTTTTTCGCGGTGCCTGTTTTTACAGTTACGACCGACGGCCTTCAATCTGGTATTGTCACTCACCCGGAATCTTCATCCGATTCTGTATCAGCCATCACGTGCAACACCAAAACCAGCCCGCGAACGCACACAGCAGAGATGATTGCTGACGTGAACGACCGCAGTACGATTTCCGCAGGGGCCACTTGACGCGCGATGCCAATCAGCATCACGGCACTGCAGATCAGCAATCCGCAGGCACGTCCCCAGGGACGCTGGTCGAGTATGATTTCAGAAACGTTCATATGGGTTGCAGTTCAGCTATTGGCGGGAGTGTCGTGCCGGGTTCGTTACGCGGCGTCACGAAACTGTCGGTTTTCGGAAGCTGTTTCAACTCCGATGATGTCGTCAAATTCCAGCATCACGACGGAATCGATCACCAGGTCGTTGGGAACTTCCTGATAAGCAATCACCCCGATGTCAGGTGTTGTGCGTGCGATCAGTCGTTTTAATGGCCGGCGAATCTTCTGATCCACCAAAAGTGCCAGTGGCATCTGACGCCGCTCCGAATCCTTCCACGCCTTGTGAATCGCTTCGATCATCCGTGTTGCCGAACTGACTTCCAGCGCCACCTGATCCTTCTGAATCGATTGTCGCAGACGGATGTCGAGCCGAGGCTCCATTGAAATCACGCGCAGGCGTCCATCTGCACCGCGGAAGCGTTCACAGACCAGGCGACCAAGATCGCGTCGGACGCAGTCGGTCAGGTCTTCGCTGCTCTTGGAATCCGGAGCGTGATTCACAATGGACTCCAGAATCAACGCGATGTCCGACAACGGTATGCGATCTTCAGCCAGTTGAACAAGGACCTGATGCAGTGACCCCATGCGAATCGTCTCCGGTTTGATTTCATCAATGATCGTCGGACAAAACTCGCGTGCTCGATCCAGCATCTGCTTGAGCGACTCGCGAGTCAGAAGTTCGTGAGCAAAGCGATTCAGGACTTCGCCCAGATGAGTAATCAAAACACTCAAGGGATCGACGACTGTGCAGCCCTGAATCTCTGCCAATCGCACACTTTCAGAAGTGATCCATCGCGCAGACAGACCAAACGCCGGTTCCACCGCCGCTTCGCCGGAAATGGAGACCTGCCGACCTTCCGGGAGGATGGCCAGCAATTGCTCTGTCCGTAATTCGCCACCCGCCACGCGCCGGCCAGCGACCAGAATGCGGTACTCTTCGGGTTGCAGCAACAGGTTGCTGTTGACACGAATCGGTGGCACCCACAGTCCACTGGTTCGGGAAAACTCCCGGCGTAACGCGGTAATGCGTTCGGAGAGTCCTTTTACTCTCTTGCTTTGAATGAATGGCACCAGCCTCGCTCCCACTTCGACGACCGCCCGATCTGTGAGCAGGAATTCATCCAGATGCCGTTCGTCATCTGGTTTCATGGGTGGTGTCGGATCAGAACCTTCGGGAGTCTCCGCTGACTGCTCAACTGCCTTTCTGCGGCTGCCCAGCAGCATCAAACCGCCGGCGACACCCAGAAACGGCAGCTTGGGAAGCCCCGGCATAAGCGCAATCACAGACAGGATTCCGGCTCCGATGTAAATGGGGCGATTGGAACGAAAAAGTTGCCCGCTGATTTCGTCGCCAAGACTGTCATCCGACGTGGTCTTCGTGACCAGGACGCCGGCCGTCGTGGCAATCACCAGAGCCGGAATCTGCGAGACCAGTCCGTCGCCGACAGACAGGATGGAGTATGTGCGGATTGAATCAAGGAAGGACATTCCATGCGTCACGCCCATCAGGACGCCGCCAATCAGGTTGACCGCGGTGATGATCAATCCGGCGATCGCATCGCCACGCACGAACTTACTGGCTCCGTCCATCGCTCCGTAGAATTCCGTCTCACGCGACAGTTCCTCACGGCGTCTGCGGGCTTCGGTGTCGTTGATACTGCCTGCGTTGAGCTCAGCATCAATCGCCATCTGCTTTCCGGGCATGGCGTCGAGCGTAAATCGAGCGGCGACTTCGGCGATACGTCCGGCACCCTTTGTGATGACCATGAACTGGATGATGACGAGGATCAAAAAGATCACCAGTCCCACGACCAGCTGGCCGCCGACAACATAATTTCCAAACGCCGTGACGATGTGCCCGGCATTTCCGTCGAGCAGAATCAACCGCGTGGTGGCGACGTTGAGTGACAGTCGATACAGCGTCAGAAGCAGCAACAAAGACGGGAAGACGGTCAGTTCCAGAGCACGGCGTGCACTGAGCGTGACAAGCAGGAGCAGTGTTGTCGCCGCAAGGTTTGACGCTAACAACACATCCAGCAGCCATTCCGGAATGGGCACCAGCATCACGATCAAACCCACGAGCATGCCGAATGACAGCAGAGTCTCACTCTGTTGTATCCAGGAGCCGACGGCTGGTTTGGTCGTGTTGGAAGTGGGCATCAATAAGCTTTAATGTGAGATATGAGATTTCGAACTGGAAATGAGACGCTGGATTTCGCCTTCAATGAAAGCTCATGCTCAGTACACGTGCGATGAGCTGCCAGCCATCGACGAGGATAAACAGGAGAATCTTGAACGGAGTGGAAATCACCATCGGTGGCATCATCATCATTCCCAGCGACATGAGGATGACGGAGACAACGAGGTCAATCAGGATGAACGGGATGTACAGACAGAAGCCCATGATAAAAGCAGTCTTCAGTTCGCTGATCACATAGGCCGGGATCAGCACCTGCATGGGCGTATCCGCAGGCGTCTCGATCTGCTTCACATTGGCCATTCCGGCGAACAGCGCGATGTCGGTCTTTCGCGTTTGTCGAACCATGAATTCGTGTAGCGATGCGGAACCTCGCAACCATGCGGTCTGTCCGTCGATGGTGCCGTCCAGATAAGGTTTCACTGCGTCGCCTTCGATGCTGGTCAGCGTCGGGCCCATCACGAATAACGTGAGAAACAGGGAGAGCCCAAGAATGACCTGCGTCGGCGGAATTTCCTGAGTCGATAGTGCGCGACGCACGAAGGACAGCACGATCACGATTCGCGTGAAGGCGGTCATCGTGACGAGCGCAGCAGAAATCAACGCCATCCCGCCAAGGAACAAGGCAACCTTGACCTGCGGCGAAAGCGTTTGAAATCCCTCGGACTCAACGATGTGCTGAATTGTCTGTGCGGAATCCATTCCTGCACCTAAGTAAGGAGTCAGTTGTCAGAAAACAGTTTTCAGGCGAACGGGGCGGCGCTGCCCCCCGATAGTTTGCGATTCATTGGTCATTGGTCGTTTCCTCTTCCTGCTTCAGGCTCTCTTCAAATGTCGACGGAGCGAGCACCAGTGACCGAATGCCTCCGGCGTCGGTAGCGACGAGCGCTCGATAACCATGCATTTCGATCAGCGACACAGTTCGGCTGGGACCAAGTGACAGTGTCTCCAGTACCCTGGAGCGTGTTGTTGTGGTCGGCAACAGTCCACGCTCACGCTGCCAGCGGCGCGCGGCCAGAATTACAAGACAGCAGACGCAAAGCACGATCGATATCCATGCAACAGCCCGCATCACGACCTGCATCGGGCTGGATGTCATGGAAACGTTGAGCGTCGCTGCCATTGCCTGCGAAGACTGAGAATCGGTCCCGGCAGTCGATGGCTCAGTCGTAAGGTCGAGGAAGAGTTCTTTGTGTTTGACTGGTGAAGCTTCGACGTCGGGTTGCGAGCTGGAGGCGCGGAGTGCCTCAAGTGCACGGGCGAGCTGTTCTTTTGTTGAGGCCGTTTGTGTCTGCGTTGTTTGATTTTTTCCCTGTTGAGCCACGGCATTTTCCGTGATTCCCAGCGCCAACGCCATCCACAGGCATGCAACCAGCGCGGCGCGAGATCCACGCCCGTGCGGAGGGCCATGTGTTTGCCTGGTGTCGTGACATCGTGTCATATTTGGTCGCCATTTGTCATCCGGTAAGCCGGGCGGCGTAAGCCCCCCGCACAATTGCACTCCAGTGTCTGCAATTTCATCACCGCCTGTCGTCCGCGGTCACGATTTCCGTAATCCGGACGGCGAACCGGTCGTCCACGACAACCACTTCACCACTTGCGATCCGCACTCCCTGCGCCATCACATCCACTGGTTCAGACACCGCTCTGTTCAATTCGACCACAGCACCCTCGCCCAGCTTCAGCAGCTCGCCGATCGGCATCGTGACCCGACCAATTTCCACGGAGATTTCAATACTGACTTCCGCAAATCGTTCCAGCGGCATGGCCGCATTCGCGCGTGAACGCGAACTCTGAGGAAACTCAACAGGATGCGCTTCCGGCACTGGAAAATCTCCCTGCTGCATGATCTCATGAAGTGCTGAGTCGGTTGTTTCAGCGGCAAGTTCAGTGGTTGCAATGGTCACGTCGTTCTTCCTTGTCATTCTGGGATACAAGTACACGGAAACCCTGCCTCTGGCCAAGCCGACAGGCATGGCCAAGAAAATGCAGGCGACCTGAGATCTGTGCTTCGAGTGGATTACCAATCGGCTGATCAAGGATCAGAACATCGCCAACCGTCAACTGATGCATTTCACCAAGCGAGAGCGTCGCTCTTCCAAGACAGACCGACATTGTGACAGGCAGAGTTTGTGTCAGGGCACGCATTTTGGGCGATGCAGATTGCTGCGGAGCGGAAGTGGACGACGTGTCGTCGATTCCGATCGAAGCCAGCCCGGCCTGCGGCATCAGGATCACGAATGCTTCTTCGCCCACAGGTGTCTTAATCACCACGATGCTGCGAATCAGGTTCTCGCGCGGCTGAAAAACTCGACTGCGAAGTGGTCGGACAAGGATTTCACCAAGTTCCACCGGCAGTGCCTCGACTTCCGGCCAGCCCTGGCTGAACGCGCGAGCAATCTCGCCAAACAGCAGTTCAATCAATGACAATTCCGCAGGCGTCAGCTCGCGGGATGCGGGCCATTCTTCACCCAGCGTGCCGAGCATTTCACTCACAAGCGTCAGCACAATGCGACTGGAAAAGGCAACCATCCCGTCAAAGCGAGCCGGGCCGATCTTCAGCAATGCTGCGTATCCAGGATCGGGCAGCGCCTGCTGCGCCTTTTGTGCGACCGACGAGTCCGTGCGTGCAACTTCAAGCGTAATTCGATTTCCAAGCAGTGACTGCCAGAATTCCTGCAGGACGGCCGTCGCCGTTCCGTTCCACTGCGCAAGCGCACGGTTGGCAGTCCCCGTCAGACGACGCGGTGCGGTGAAGTCGATACTCGTAACCGTTTCACTGGTGGTCATTGAACGTTGAATTCTTCGAAGAGCACGTCATAAATCTGGTCGTAGCCATCGGGGCAAAGCACGGCATTAAACTGTTCACGAATCTCGCGGCGCAGCCGATTTTGTCCGGCAGCACCACGAATATCATCCAGATCGAGGTCAGAGATCTTGCTGAGCAGCCAGTTTCTCAGGACGATTTTCTTACCTTCAATCTGCTTCTTGAAAGTTTCTTCCTGCGATTTTGGAATCTGCAGTGAGATGGCGATCCGCAGATACCGCGACATCCGGCCTTCATCCAGATTGACCACCACGCTTTGGTCTTTGCCTGGCTCGCCGAACGGCAGGAAGACCGTATCTTCCTGCGCCGGGATCGTAAATCCTTTCACTTTCTTCGAGGCGGATTTCGCTCCGCCGCCGGGACTGTCTGATTCCGCTGCGGTGCCATGTTCGTCGTCTTCTTCACTGTCTCCTGCTGCGTGCGATTGCTGTCCTGCGAGCAGAAATGGTAGCGCACTGCCGAGGCCCGCGCTGAGCACACCAACGGCAATCCACGGCACGATGCTGCCGCCGCCTGGCTTTTCCGCCGCGTCGCCACTTGGTGTGGCCTCTGATTTCGCATGATCGGACATAGGGCACTCGCAGGAATTTCAGATCGAAGGAGCGGGAAAATCGTCGCGTATCTCTTCAATCGTCTCTTGTTGTGTGAAGGGACACTGGATTTTCCGGTCAGGCAGAGTGTGACGGCAGTCGCGACTGGTTGCTTGAGGAATCCCGTATGGCGCAGCAGTGGAAGGACGTGGAGACGAGCAGAAACATGCGCCGATGAGTAAAAACACTCACGGCGACACCGGTGATAACTGCCGCCCACGAACGGACCGGGCCTTTGGCGGGCCGCGGTTGGTGCTTCGTTGACGTCGGATACTCGCGGATTACGGAACGGGCCGGATCAGACGTTCGCATGCTTCCGCCACATCGAGCAGTGGCCAGTCGTGTTGGTGCGGACCGGCAAGCTGAATCGCCAGCGGGAGTCGATCAGTGCTCAGACCAATCGGAAACGAGACTGTCGGCAGACCGGTGTAACTCCACGGGGAGTTCATGCATGGGTCGCCTGTTGTGGCGGCAGCCGGAGCCGGTCCAGTCGTCGCGGGCGTCAGCAGCGCATCGATCGAATTCTGAAACTGAGCGGCCATCGCAGCTGTCAGCGCCAGCTGGTGGGCCTTCGACGCGGAATAGTTCTCGAAGCTGGTTTGCAGGCCATCATCGATCAGGGATGCGACACAGGGGCTGTAGTCGTCACGATGCTCATGGAAACGTACGCGATGCCATGTCGCCGCTTCGGTGGCCATGATCCGACGATGGTGGACCAATACATCGGAGAACTCACCCGGAACATCGATATCGACGATCATCGCTCCTGCGGAAGCAAATCGGTCAATCGTCGCCTCCATTGCCTCTCTGAGACCCGGGTCGACACGATCCTCGAAGAATCCCCGCAGGCGACCGAGTTTCAGTCGGGACATTGCGGGGAGCTGGGATTCCACAGCTGCGCTCTGGGTCAGCGCCTGCAGCACGATGCGCAGATCGCCCACAGTTCCCGCAATGGGGCCTGGATGATCCAGCGATGATGCCACTGGAACGACCCCATCGAGCGACACGAACTGGAACGTCGGCTTCATCCCGCAGACACCGCAGTAGGACGCCGGTCGTGTGATCGAACCACCTGTTTGTGAGCCGATCGCTGCAGGGACCATGCCGGCCGCGACAGCCGCAGCTGAACCGCTCGACGAACCACCCGGCGTGCGATCAGCGGCCCAGGGATTTCGTGTCGGTGGCGGGTCAAAGCACGCGAACTGCGTCGTCACCGTTTTGCCGATAATGATTGCGCCGGCTCGACGCAGCGCGGTGACCAGTGCCGCATCGCGCTCGGCGGCTGGCTCCGATTTCATCCGGAAACGCGAGCCTGCTCCGGTCACGGTGCCGGCCACATCGATGATGTCCTTGATGCCGATCGGAATGCCGTGCAGCACTCCGCGCACAACGTTCCGAGCCAGTCTGTCATCCGCTCTCGCTGCGTCCGCTCGCGCTCCGCTGGCATCGACCGACACCCAGGCCCGCAAGTCTCGATCCGCAGCTTCGATCCTGGCAAGGCACCGTTCGACGAGTACCGTCGATGTCAGCGAACCCGCCATCATCGCTGCCCGCAGCCTGGAAATGGATTCAGGTGCTTCCATAGAGGGGCTCGCCGAAAAAATTTAAATGCCAAGGCCGCTTTATACTCCACGCGGCCGAAAATGACACTTTTGTGAGCACCGGATCGTAACCCGA
>JBBJME010000007.1:0-53405 GCA_037719765.1 Planctomycetaceae bacterium | reverse complement strand
CGATCAACGAGGCCGTGCTGAAGTTGACGCGGCATGATTTCACGCGATCGCTGCTGCAGCATAATCAGGAGTACTACAAATTCATCCGTGAAGGTGTGCCTGTCAGCTATCGGGACTCACAGGGGCGACTGGTTGAAATACGAGCGAAAGTGATTGATTTTCAGAACGGCACCGCACCAGACGGGAAGCCGAACAATCGTTTTCTCGCCGTGCGGGAACTCAAGATCACCGGACTCCGAACGCCGGGATACAATCGCCGAGCGGATCTTGTGTGCTTCGTGAATGGCCTGCCGCTGGTGTTCATTGAGCTGAAGGCGGTTTACAAGAATATTCGCGCTGGATTCGACGGCAATCTTCGGGATTACATGCATGACAGCGTGATTGCTCATGCGTTCCATCACAATGCGTTCGTGATCGTCAGCAATGGTCATCGTGCTCGCTACGGTTCCATCACAACCGGCTGGGAACACTTTTCGGAATGGAAACGTCTGAAGGAAGACGACCGTAAAGGCAGCGTTGAGGCTGAACGTCTGCTCAACGGCATGCTGGCTCATGATCGCCTGCTGGATCTCGTCGAGAATTTCATTTTGTTCGATGCCAGCCGAGCTGGCTCGACACGAAAGATCATCGCCAAAAATCATCAGGTGATGGGCGTGAACAATGCCGTCAAATCTGTGGAGCGACAGGAAGAGCTGAAGAAACAATTCCCTCCGGACAAACGATTGACCTACCGAGTGATCGAACTTCCTGCGGAAGAGCTGACGGACGAAGAAATGCCGAAGCTTGGTTTCGGCAAGGCGAAGGCAGAACCGTCCAGGCTGCTTCAGTTTGCGGACCGCATTTCTGAAAGTCAGGAGTTGCAGTCGCCTCTAGCGAAGATTCCTGTCACTGGTCCACGGACACTGACGGTGATTGAGCCTGCTCATCCGGATCTCGGCAAGCTGGGAGTGTTCTGGCATACTCAGGGCGGTGGCAAGTCATACTCGATGGCGTTCTTTGCAGAAGCAGTCCGCCGTAAAATCTCGGCTGGCTACACGTTTGTCATTATGACCGATCGTCTGGATCTCGACAGCCAGATCTACCGGACTTTTGTTGGCTGCGGATTGTGTGACGACAATACTCCGCGACCTGCAATTGCTGACGACCTGAAACGATTACAGATGGAAAAACATCGGTTCGTCTTCAGCCTGATCCACAAGTTCAACAAGGACGTGACGGAGCCCTACAGCGAACGCGACAACGTGATTGTGATCTCCGATGAGGCGCATCGATCACAAGCTGGCAAGCTGGCTCGCAACATGCGCTTGGCGTTGCCGAACGCCGCGTTTATCGGTTTCACCGGTACCCCGCTGTTCAAGCACGATCATCTGACCAGACGCATCTTCGGCGGCTACGTGTCGAAGTACGACTTTCAGCGGTCCGTGGAAGACGGAGCGACGGTGAAGCTGGTCTATGAGAATCGCGAGGCGAGAAGCTGGGGATTGCCCGTTTCGATCTGAACGACCGCATTGCGGATGCGATCGCCCAGGTGGATCTCGACCCGGACAAGGAGGCGTTGCTGGAGAAACTGCTGGGGAAGGATTACGAAGTCATCACGGCCGATAGCCGCCTGGAGAAGCTGGATACCGATTTTGTCGAGCACTGTTCAACGCGCTGGGAGTCTGGAAAGTCGATGCTGGTGTGCGTCGATAAGATCACCTGCGGCCGAATGCACAAGTTGATCATGCCGCTCTGGAAGGCTAAGGAGGGAAAGGTTCTGGCACTGATTCCTCAAAAGGAAGCAGAGTTGGCCGGACTGGTCGAAGAAGGATCGCGTGTCGCCGCAGCGAAAGAGTTGGCATGGTTGCAAGGGCAAGCAAAGTGGCTGCATGAAACCATCGTTGGAATCATCATCAGCGAGGCTCAGAATGAGGTGGCTGATTTCCACAAATGGGGCGTAAACATCATTCCGCACCGGGCGCTGATGAAGGATGGCTTCGAAACGCCTGATGGCAAGCGTGTGGATGTGGAAACCGCATTCAAAGATCCCGAACATCCGTTTCGAGTGGCGATCGTGTGTGCGATGTGGCTGACAGGATTTGACGTGGAGTGTCTGTCAACTCTGTACGTGGACAAGCCAATGAAGGCCCACACGCTCATGCAGGCCATCGCTCGTGCAAACCGCGTATATCCGGGCAAAGACTTTGGGCTGATTGTGGACTACAACGGGATTCTGAAGAGCCTGCGTGCCGCCCTTGCTCAATATGCATTGGGCGAAGAAGGCGACGACGAGGAAATCATCGCTCCGATCGAAGAGCGTGTGCGGGCGTTGCTGGAAGCCATTCAGGAGACCGAAAAGCACTTGCGTAGTCTGGGGTTCGAGCCGGATCGATTGACGGGGGCGAAAGGATTCGATCGCATTGCGGCACTTGCGGATGGTGCCGAAGCCGTGATCGGCTCTCGCGACGAAGGCCGACGTCGCTTCGAAATCATGGCGAGAGAAGTGTTCATCCGCTTCAAGGCCCTTGTGACTGAGCCGTCCGCGTATGCGTTCGCGGTGCGTCATGACAATATCGAAGCAATCTACCGGAAACTGGAAGAACGCTGTGACACTGCGGATGTGACTGAGTTACTGCAGGAACTTCACCGCATCGTCAATGAGGCTGTGCGAACTGCGAATCCGGGTGAAGACCAGAGGGATTCAAGACAATTCGACCTGAGCACGGTCGACTTCGAGAAGTTGCGGGACGAGTTCGCCAACAGGGTGAAACGGAAAGCGTCGACGCTGGAGGACATCCGGCACGTCGTGGAGGCCAAACTGGAAAAGATGCTGGCCCAAAACCCACGGCGAATGGACTATTACAAAAAGTATTCAGAAATCATCGCCGATTATAACCGCGACAAAGACCGCGTAACCATCGAGGACACTTTCGCCCGTCTGATGGCCCTCATCGAAACTCTCGACGAAGAAGGCCACCGCGCTGCTGACGAAGGATTGAGCGAAGACGAGTACGCTCTGTTTCAGCTTCTGCAAAAAGAAAACATCGGCAAAGCCGACCGGGAAAAACTCAAACTGGCCAGCCGCAGCCTGCTTGACGCCCTGATCACTCTCATCGGCCAACGCGAACGCTGGACCGAGAAAGAGCAAACCCAGGCCGAAGTCGAAACCCTGATTCTGGATCACGTTTATACGGTCCTGCCAAATCCTCCGTTCACTGAGGAAGACAAACAGGAAGTCGCCAAACAGGTTTACCAACACGTCTGGCAACAAAGCACGAGCGGACATTTTGGAGCGGCGGTATAATCTCCATTTTCAGCCAGAAAGAGATTGAAACAGAAATTGCGAACTTTCAGTTACTATTGGAAACACTCTCTGGAGACGAAAAAACCGCTTCTGAGAAACTGTTGTCGCGTCTAAATGACATACTGCGACTTCTCCGGGAGTTGGACGAAAGAGGCAGTCGTTGACACGAAGCCTGATCCAGCGTTTGCTCCCGCGAGTTGATGAAAGAGAACAAGAAGGCTCGCAAACAGAATTGACTGCTGAAGCACTTCCGACCCGCAGCCAACTGCTGAGCCTCAAACTGCAGTGTGCCTAATTGGACAGCGCCACCTTTTCCGAAATAGTAACCCGAAGCGTAAGCGAGGGAACGAGTTAAGTACAATCCCTCGCTCACGCTTCTGGTTGCAAAAAAGCTCGGTTTCCGCCAAAACTGGCGCTGTCCAACTAAATACCACGCAGCTCCCCGTGGTCATATCGTTTCCCAGGTGGGTCAGTTTTCCGCGCCGAAGTGGGTCCGATTTGCATGCCGATCTCCAAGCCATCGTTCTGATTCGGCTGGCCAGCCACGATGCTGAACAGCTTTCCAAAGTGCTTCACAAGGTGGCACCAGACTGACCCCTTTTTTAAAGCGTAAAGCATTGACGTCGCACCGGGACGTCAATACCTTAGTCTCGAGGCTTGCTCAGAACGGAGCAGATTCATCGGCAGGACCGAAGTCGGCTTCGTCGTTTGCCGCTGCCGCTGCTCCTTCGCCCGCCTTCAGCAGTTCATATTCCGTGGCTTCGGCGCTGAGGAAGAACTTCACTTCGCTTTGTTCATCGCGCTGCCATTTGCGGCCGGTCAGGCGGTAACTGACTTTGATGGTGTCGCCTACGTGCAGATTGTCCACCATGTCGCAGCTGTCTGCGATGAACTCCAGCGGCAGGTAGTTTGTGAAACGTCCGGTCACCTGCTCCAGCACGACCGTGCGTTTGCGAAACCCCTTCTGGCCGAAACTTTTCGTCGGTTCGATCAGATGAACCTGCCCCGTCACAGTTGCTTCACTCATTGCATTTGTCTTTCCACGTCCTCTTAGTGATTATTTCGCATCCGATTTTTCTGTTTTCGCTTTTGCGTCCGGAGACGCTTCGTCTTTCACAATACTCGCCTTTTTGATGAAGTCGAGCTTCGGGAAGTGCTTGTTCAGATATGCGTTGCCATTTTCCTGAACAAGACTCTGATCCGGCTGTTCACGATACTGAGCGTTGATCGCATCAACCACGTCCATGCCGTCCACGACCTGTCCGAATGGCGCAAAACCGTCTGCATCCAGGCGGGCGTTGTCTCCAAAGTTGATGAACACCTGGCTGGTACGCGAGTTTCTCTGCGAACTCTTTGCATACGTGATGAATCCACGTTGATTCGATTGAGTCACTCGGTCATCCTTGATGTTGGCCTTGACCCAGTTCTTCTGGATCTCCGGATCACCGTTGATGCCCCATTGCACCATGAATCCAGGCAAGACGCGGAAAAATCGGCAATCGTCGTAGAACCCGGTCTCCACCAGCTTGTGAAACCGATCAGCGCCATTCGGAGCCCATTCACGGTGAACTTCAACCGTGAAATCCCCTTTCGAAGTTTCGAACAGCACTTTATATATCTCCGGGGCTTGATCCGCCGCCGCGGGTTCATCCGCCATCAAACGAATTCCGGACGACACAACGAAACTCAACACCAGCAGCAAGCGAGCAAAAGTCTTCACGAAAACCTCCATTGTTTAAAGTCAAAAGCGAACGTCGGAATTCTAGCGTTTAACGATGCGATGTATACGCTGGGCGCCAGCCTGGTGTACTGGATTTTCACGGGAATTCGCCTGAACGGCAGGGCGTTCCTGGATTGTTGATTGAGCAGATCCAGGCAGCACATGAATTCCACACTGTTCGGCGTTATGACTGCGGCGCACAATCGACCATGCGAAAGGCGGCACGCAGCACGCCGTCGGCGGATTCGATTCGAACCAGGCGAATCCTCGGAGAACCAGGCAGCAATGTCGGAAAATCGAATTCTTTGGGAAGAGTCGCGGCAGGCAATTGTTTCAATAATGACTGAGTCGCGGCCTTCACGACCGACATCCACACAGTGCCGGATTCCACAGTTGTCACTTGTGATTCATCTGTGGAGGAGTCAGGAGCTTTTTCCGCAGGCTCGAAACCATCCAGCGGTTCAAATGTCATCTCCGATGGAATCCGAAGTTCGAGATTCGCAGGGCTCGGTGCAGGCTGTTGAAAATCCGCAACCGGGACAAAATCCTCAGCATTACCAACATCGACCTGATGCAGCGCCACGGCCCACTGATCGTCGGAAACACCACGCCCCCGCAATCGCCATGTCGTCTTCATCCAGCCGCTCGGTGCTGCACCTTTGGGGAGAATCTGAAATGAGGTTTCGAGACACACATCGCCGCGATCGAAGCGGATGGCAATCGGTCGTACCATTGCAAGCTGTATTGAAAATGCCGTCGCTTCTGCCGATGAGTTTCGTTGCATTTCGTGAAACAACTGCATTAATGATGCGATCGACCATTTCTCGTCGCCCGCCCTATTCCAGACCTTTGATGCTTTTTCGATCTGATTATCCGTTAGTACAAAGCCACCGGGAACGTATTGTTCGAGCAACGCGGTTGCGAACGAATCGGAGATTGCGAACGCAATTTGTTCCCCGTCTGCAAGTTGCGGCACATTGACCGGCAGCGAACTGAATAATCCATTTTCAGCAACGCCGGGATTCTGCGGAATTGCAGCGATGGAAAGCGATGTCTCTGAGGACCGGGCAACCCAACTCATTGGTGTGGCCCTGAGAGTCGATCCGACCTGCTCCTGAAGACCGGCCAGCTGTCGCCCCAGTTGAGCGAACTCTTCATCGACAATGCGATCAACCTTGGGCAGCACCGTCCGAGTGACGTCTTCCGCGACAGCCTGATTGATCTCATCCTGGCGACGTGTCACCTCTTCCCATGCCATGCGATTGGACAGCGGACGCAGCAGCGGCATTGCGGCCCCGATGGCGCTCACCACACGCCGCGGTGCCTGCGATGCCTTGATCGTGCCGTATCCCGGCTGTGTGAGAAATGTCGTCCCATTGAACCAAAAGGCTTTGGTGATTTCAAAATGGTGTTGCCCCGTGCTGTCGATCATCGCCTGAGGGTTGATCCCGGTCGTCCGACTGCTGACGTCGCCGACACTCACCACATCAAAACGCACACTTCCCGCATCGGGAAGAATCCGGAGTCGCGTTTCTGTGATTGTGGTCTGGTGTCCCCGAACATCGCTGTTCAAGATGTTCGTGGCGACCGGTTCCTGGTCAGTTCGAGTCCGCACAAGTCGTTGCTCAAGCGTCGCATTCCGGATCGTGATTCCAAACAGCAATTCATCAGGCCGCTGCGCGGTGACTTGAGGCACCATCAACAGCATGATCAACACACCGGACATCGTTCGTAATGTTTTGTTGAGCATGTTTTTGCCGAATGGCGCTTGATACGATTGCTGTGTCGGGATTATACAGTGGGGATTTTGATAAGTGGCACAGAATTATTCGCATTCGGCGACGAGATTTCTACTTTTCATTGAGAATTTGATGTCCGTGACTGTTTTCGCCGGGATTTGGGCGGGGACTGGTTCTGCCGGGGTTGAAGTCCGCTCGGCTTTTGGTGTAGTACGCGCATACGCATACGTTGCGTGCATACAACCTGCCAGAATTTCGGATCCGCCACAGCGGCAATCTGGTCAGGTGCCGGGAATTGTTGAATCGGACCTCCAGGACTTCGGATCATTCGCATGCATCGCATTTTCATCTCAGGAATCGGCGTCGTCAGTTGTCTTGGAAACGACCGCCGCACGTTCTGGAAAAATCTAACGTCCGCACAATGTGGCATCGACCGCCTGACGGAACATGACATCCGCGAAATGGAAGTCGTGATCGGTGGCGAAGTGCGGAATCTGGACGCAGGTCGCATCAACGTCAACGATCTTGTCTCAACTCGCAAAATGGATCGCGCCAGCCAGTTCGCTGTCCATGCGGCTCACGAAGCGCTTGAAGATGCCGGTTTGCCAACCAAAGACATCGGCGAGAACGCGGCCGTGATTCTCGGCGCTGGTCTGGCGGGACTGGAGACTTACGAAACGCAGATGGAGAAACTGCTCACCAAAGGGCCGTCGCGCGTCAGTCCCTTTACGATTCCAATGCTGATGCCGAACGCGCCTCCGGGCAATATCAGTCTGGCTTTCGGCGTACGGGGAACATGCTACACAACCAGCAGCGCGTGTTCATCTTCCGGACATGCCATGATCGACGCCATGGAGTATCTGCGTCGCGGCGATGCAGACTTTGTAATCACCGGCGGAACTGAAGCGTCATTGACGCGACTGGGCATTTCGTCATTCGTCAACATGAAGGCGATGAACAAGTCGATGAATGACCGACCAAAAGAATCCATGCGTCCCTTTGATGCCGATCGCGGCGGTTTCATCATGGCCGAAGGCGCATCGGTCCTGATCTTTGAAACCGAAGATCACCTGCGGCGACGCGGGGGCAAAGCATGGGGTGAAGTGCTTTCCGGTCGATCGACCACGGATGCGTTTCACCTGGTTCAGCCTGATCCGGAAGGACGTCAGGCGATCAAAGCCATCGATTCGGCACTGCAGAAAGCAGGTCTGAATCCTGCAGCGATTGCAGACGACGTGTACGTCAACGCACACGGAACAAGTACCGTCTATAATGATTCGATGGAAACTGTGGCGTTGAAATCTGTCTTTGGAAGTGACGCGCGACGACTGCATATCAGTTCGACAAAAAGCATGCTGGGGCACATGATCGGTGCTGCCTGCGCCATTGAAATGTCGGCCTGCGTTCTGGCGTTGTCGACAGGAGTTCTGCCGCCCACAATCAATTACACGACTCCTGACCCGGCCTGCGACCTGAATTATATTCCGAACAGAGCTATTCAGAAGCAGGTCAAATACGCGATCAATAACAGTTTTGGATTTGGCGGCCACAACGTATCACTGGTGGTCGCCCGGATTGACGATCCGACACTGCAGCGAAATCCGGAAACCACTTGATTCACCGGCGGAGAGCGTTTGTACTGCTCACGGATAAAGCACGATGGATTGGCGATCTCCTCTCTTCTGGATTCTCTGTGCCACACTGCTGATCGTGGCCAGTGCAGCACTTCGTGGCGCGACGTGCCCTGCCGGATGGCGTGCGTGGGTGTGCTACCAGATCGCTGTTGTCCACAGGACATTTTTTGCCCGCTGTCAGATGACGAACAAATGTCCGTTTCCGGAGTCCGGCCCGGCAATCATCGTGGCCAATCATACCAGTCCGGTTGATCCGATTTTGATCTGGCATCGCCATTTTGCTCAGTTTCGAAAGCCGCGTCTGCGGGTGATCGGCTTTATGATGGCAAAGGAATTCTACCAGCGGCGAGGCATCGTGAACTGGGTCTGCCGGGCGATGGAAAGTATCCCAGTTGCACGCAGCGGTCAGGATATGGGCCCGATTCGGGAAGCACTTACGCGACTGGAGAACGGTCATTTGCTGGGACTTTTTCCTGAAGGCCGCCTGAATGCAGAGAGTCCTGATGAACGTCTGCTCCCCGGTGGCACGGGTGTTGCCTGGCTGGCAATCAAGTCGAAGGCTCCTGTCATCCCGGTCTTCATTCACCACGCCCCGCGCGGCAAATCGATCCTCGGTTGCTACTTTGTCAGAACGCTGGTGACGCTGACGTACGGAAACCCGATTGACCTGTCTGTATGGCATGGCCGAAAACCCGGACACGAAGAACTGGCTGAGGTCACGGACCTGATCATGAAGTCGCTGTCAGGCCTTGGCGGTATCGGTTTCACGCCGGTTGCCTCACAATGCGAACCGGGGCGTACGTAAATTGTGTCTGACTCAGGAAATGGGTTGTGGGCGAAGCTCGCGCTGAGAGATTCACCGCGTTGAGATTAATGAACGACTGGATTGCCGGGCCATGCTGCGGGATCGAGGCCGTAGTAATCGCGAAGGACGTTGTAAGCCTCTGCATGATGCAGTCGTAATGGGCCCGGTCGCTCGAAAAATGTTTCGGTAATCACAGCGAAGAACTCCGCTGGATTCGTCGCGCCGTAGCAATCGATGAACCCGTGATGTCCGCGACGGCAGTCTTCGACAAGTCGATCGAATTCCGGCCACAGGACCGACACCCAGCGGTCATATTGATCTTTGGTTTTCAAAGTGGGCGTCCCATCGGTGATTCGCCCGTTCATCATGTCCAGTTGATGAGCAAACTCGTGCAGCACCAGATTGTGGCCAGGAGTTTCCCTGCGTCCGCCAGCTCTCGCATCTGCCCATGACAATATCACCGGGCCACGCCACCAGGCTTCTCCCAGACGAGGCTGACCACTTTCAAGTACCAGCCCGGTACCGGAAACGTGTGCTCCCCGGAGCGACATAGCCGGTTGGATAAACAAGAATCGACAGCACATGTTCAAAGTACAGATCCTCATGCATTCCCACGACCATCAGACAGGCCTGAGCCGCGATCGTGACCTTGATTTCGTCGGTCATGACCAGTCCGCCACAGCCTTCCCAGTTCTTTTCCGCAACAAAGATCCGGACCATTCGCCGCAGTCGTTGCTGTTGGTCGTGAGTCAGCTGACGATCAAGCATGAGATTGTCGTGGATCAGTTCGTTCCAGCTGTCCGGGAACGGCGTCGCCAGAATTCTGGCCCGGCGACGCTTTTTGAACCAATTAAAAATCATCTCGGTGGATTGGCTTTACAGAGAATGGAGACTGAATTGAATCATGGTTGCTGGATTCTAAAAGAATCATTGCCACGCCGGCGCTCGCTTGTCAAACGCCGGATCAGCGCCATGATACGTCGAGTTTCTTTTGGAGTTATGTGATATGCATCAATACGTGTTTGCGGCGGCGATGATTGTCTTTGCTGCTTTTGGTTGGCATACCCCGAGTTTTGCGCAGGAGGATGGCCCGCCGGAACTCCGGGTGATGAGCTTCAATATTCGGTACGGCACGGCCTACGACGGCAAGGATGTCTGGGCCAATCGTCAGGAACTTGTCGTCACGGTCATCAAAGCATTTGCCCCCGATCTGATGGGGACTCAGGAGACGCTGCCGTATCAGGCGGCGTACATTAACGAGCAGCTTGCCGAGTACACCTACATCGGCTGGTCGCGGGATCAAAGCGAAAACGGCGAACAGTGCGGGATCTTTGTGCGCAAGGAACGTTTTGAGGTCCTCGAGTCCGGGCAGTTCTGGCTGAGTGAAACGCCGGACGAAAAATTTTCAAAGAGCTGGGATTCGTCACTACCTCGTGTCGTGACGTGGACTCGACTCAAGGACAAGCAGTCAGAAGATCGCGAGTTCCTCTTTGCCAATACGCATTTTGATCATCAAGGATCGGTAGCCAGAAAACAGTCGGCGATGCTGTTACGGCGTCGGCTCTCAGAAATGGC
This sequence comes from Planctomycetaceae bacterium, assembly GCA_037719765.1. Taxonomy (GTDB): domain Bacteria; phylum Planctomycetota; class Planctomycetia; order Planctomycetales; family Planctomycetaceae; genus SXXK01. The sequence continues at coordinate 42,649 of JBBJME010000007.1, read as the reverse complement.
TCCGAAGCTGCCGATCATCGTGACGGGCGACTTCAACTGCGATCAGGAATCGGAACCGTATCGGGAGCTGCTGGGAGAACAGTTGTTGTCAGATTCGTTTCGAGTTCTTCACCCGACGCGCGACGTCAATGAGGGCACATTCCACGGTTTCAGCGGCACGCCGGGCGCAGCACGGATCGACTGGATTCTCGCGACCGAACATTTCAAACCGACAAAGGCCGCGATTGATCGCACACATGCTGATGGTCGCTATCCGTCAGATCATTTTCCCGTGTCGGCCGTGTTTGAGTGGCCGAAGTAGTTGCAAAGAAGAAGGCTGGAAAAGGGGTCAGGAACCAATAGCCAAATGGCCCGAAGGGTGCTGCGCACTATTGGTTCCTGACCCCTTTTCCAGTCACTTTAGACTTTTGCAGAGTCACGGAAGACATCCACCGCGGCGAACTTGCCCTTCAGGATCGGCTCCGCTTCGCACTGGAACCAGTTCTGGATGACAGCCGCATAGACCTGACGAAAGTCGGTGTGGTGTCGCAGATCGCCGTCCTGCAGATTGCTCAAGCTGGGAAGCTGGCCAATCAGGCCCGACTTGACCGTTGCGCCCGCCATGAACATTGGTCCGGCAGTACCGTGATCTGTTCCCGCGCTGGCGTTTTCTTCGACGCGGCGACCAAACTCACTGAAGCACATCATCGCGACACGATCAGACTGCTTCAAATGATCGATGTCATCCAGAAATGCCTTCACGGAATCTCCCAGTTGACGCAGCAGGCCAGCATGCGCGTCCGGCTGTTGTGAATGCGTATCAAAGCCGTTCAATGTCACGTAGTACACTGATGTCTTAAGACCTGAACCGATGAGTTTGGCGACTGTCTGCAACTGTTCACCTAGTCCGTTTTTCGGATACGTGACGCTCGATGAATAGGACTTCACGGATGAACTCAATTTTTCGCTGGCGGAAATCGCGGAACTGGTGCTGGCCTGCACGAAGTTGAGCAAATCGTTGCCTTCACCCCGCCGGGCATCGGCCAATTCCTGCACGGCTTTGCGGAACTGAGCGTCTTCGGTGCCATGCAGGCGAAACTGTTCAAGCGATCGAATCGATGGCACACGCACCTTGCGTGACATCAGCGCGAACGGTTGCTTGTCATGTCCAAGATGCAATGCGGTCGGATCGCCACCCGCTTCGCCCGCTGATTGTTCGAGCAGACGACCCAGCCAGCCATCGATACGGTTTTCATTCTTCCGCTGACAGGTGTGCCAGATGTCCATGGATTCGAAATGCGAGCGGTTGGGATCTGGATAGCCGACACCCTGAAGGATCGCCAGTCGTCCGGCTTCGAGGAGATCGGCGAAACCTCGCAAAGAGGAATGGAACGCCAGGGCATCACTGATCTCCAGCGAATCACTTTTTGCAATCGCCAGCTTCGGACGGAGCCTGCGATACGTTTCGTCGCCGATCGGAATGACGGTGTTCAATCCATCGTTGCCGCCCTGAAGTTCGATGACAACCAGAATGCGTTCCGATTTGCTCTGTTCCGCAGCCGCCTGCAGCGCGGACGGCGCGAGACCACCGAACGTAAGGACGGCTGAACCGGCAGCGGAGGATCGAAGAAAATTGCGTCGTGAAAAGTGGGACATATATGGTTCCTGAGAGCAGTGATCAGTACTGATTCAATCATTCTTACCCAAGCTGAAACTCGGGTATTGTACACAGCGCATGCAGTCCTTCGATCAGACTGCCGTCGCTGCGGGATTTCATGAGCGCTTCCACCCGCTCCCTGGCCGCTTCTGGAACCGGAACAGCGAAGAGCACGGTTTCAAGGTAGTCAATGATCTCTCGCGGGTTGGTGACTTTCTGAGCTGCCAGATACTGTTTGAGCGTCGTCTTTCCAAACCGCGTCTTATCGTTGGTGATGAGCGTGCGGACCAGATTTGACCGTCCCAGCAGGGTGGAGGAATTGATCCATGTGCGGCCTCCATCCCAGCCTTTGACGCTGGGTGGATACAGGAGACCTTGGCCGAGTGTCAGCATTTCTTCGGCAAGGTCAAAGGCGTTTGTGGAACCTTGCAGACTCCGCAGCAAACCGACGGCCAGTTCCACCGGAGATCGGACTTTTCGTCCGACCGCGTGCGGCGAATAGAACAGGTTGCTGGTGAAGATTCGTCGGAGCACGGGCTGAATCATCATGCCGGAATTGCGCAGTTCCAATGCCAGCGGAGCGATTAACTCAACGGTGGGTGCTGGTTCATCCATCACAAAGAAGCGTACCAGCTTTGTAGCAATGAATTCCGGGGCGGATTTTTGTGCCAGCACGATTTTCACGCCCTCTTCGCCGCCAAAGTCGCCGGTCTGATGAAGGATCGTTTTTTTACCGTCATCGTGCTGATAGCGATTGAAACGAAATTCCTCGCGGCGAATTTCCCAACCGGTGAAGCATCGCGCCAGTTCACGAATATCCGTCTCGGTATAATTTCCTTCGCCCAGACAGAACAGTTCCATGATTTCGCGGGCGTAGTTTTCGTTGGGATGTGATTTGCGATTCGTCCGGAATCGAGATACACGAGCATTGCGGATCGCGTGAAATCTCCAGCAGTAGTTGTAGTCACCAAACGCAAACGAGCGAAGCAGCTCATTCTGTGTCAGCATCAGCCTTCCGTCAGCAACTTTTTCGGCGCTGGTCGCGAAGTGCCCGTGCCAGAAAAGCGTCATCTTTTCCAGCAACTGCATCGGAGTGCTGAACATGCGATACGCCCACCAGGCAGAGAGCTGTTTGACATTGCCCGTCGCGATCGCCGCATTCGACAGCGATGTCATTTCGGCACGGAACGATTCCGGTTCCGGTCCCGCCAATAGCTCATCCACAACAGCCGACGGCGTTTTTGCAGCGGCCGTCGTCAACTGATTCTGCGTGGCCCCGAAACCGGCTCGTCGAAACAAGTGCGCTGCCGTGCGAATGTTCCATGGCGTCTCTGTCTCCGGCTGGAATTCGCTCCAGGCCCAGTCGGGATCGAAGATTTCGTTCATTGTCTGGTCTCTTGCAGAAATATCCGGGTGGACATCGCCTTTTCGCCGTGAACGCTGCCATATTCAGGGCAATTCGCCTCGTCCTCGGATATTACAATGAATTGGGGTTGCCTGAGTATCCGCTTGACATCGGATGGTATTTTACTGCACACTGTCCTCAATGCTTCAGTTGCTGCACATCCTGACTGCCGTGACGCTCGTTTTCCCGATGGGACTGCTTGAGAGTTCGGCGTGTTGGAAAGAATGTTCCAGTTCAACCTGCGTGCTGGAGGATGCGCCTTCAGAAGACTCGGAATCGATTTCACGAGTTGAGATCGAAAAGCATGGACTGTTTCTGGATCTGCTCCATCCGCCGGGATTTGCCTGTCGGGTGCTGTGGAATTCTCCGCTCGCTGATTCGCACTCAGTCGATCGCGAATGCGTTGAGATGCGTGGATGTCGCCCGCCGCCGCTTTGCCGCCTTGCGTAAGTTCAATCGATTCTGCCGCTTTGGTCGTCCTCCTGTGGCTTTGTCGATTCACCACGAGCCACTGGGTGTGCGCGACTCGTTCGCGTAAGTAACACTCTTTCTCTGGCCGTGCGGTTCGCCAGCGCCTCCGGCTTTCGGCCATTGACGACATCAATCGACTGCTTGCGCCGTTCCGCTCACGAAAAGTCTCTTCATCTGGTTGTCACTTATGCCCGTATTTTCCGAATGCCACCATGAGGAGTCACTGCCATGACTGAACTTGCTGCCAGGGAATCTGGCGTACACACGCACGATGCATCCGGAGCGTTTGATATCGAGCATGCAATTCAGCACGCCGCACATCTGTTGCCGTCTCAAGGCCCCATTGAGATCTTCGTTCATCACAATACGCTCCATGCATTTGAACATCTTCCGTTTCATGAGGCAGTCGCTGCCGGACTGAAGGTTTACGGGGCAAATCCATATCTTCCGGAATCTCAATACCGGGCAAAGCTTGAGCAAGGTCGAATTCGCGTTGAGGACATTGAATCGGCCTTACTGGACGATCTGGGCGACGACGCTGATGGGCTGGTGGCTTCCCTGGGCACGCGCTTCGCCCTGCGACTTGCCATCCTGCAGTTTCCGCTGCAAACCGGCGACCACGCTGAACTCCATTGGGCGATTGCGGAGACTAGTGCGCTAAGAGAGTTTCGCAGTGAAGTGTCCGCTCCCGTCCGTCGACGAATCATCGAGAATATCAAACAATGGATGACGTCGCGCGAAACGCGACCTTCCGTCAGTCCTCGCACAGACCCGTCGAAAGACACCTTGACCAAGCTGGTATCAGATATTCTACCGCAGTTCGGCTCCCGCTCATGCCGATCCTGGAGCGATCGCACATGGGAAGCCTTCTCTCTTCAGTTCCTGTGGCGGATCTGTACGGGGGGTGTCCTGGCTGCGGAAAAATCACGTTCAATTCAAAATGGCGTTTCGGATCCACCCGTAAATTCTTCGCAAACAGCAGTCACATCTGCGGTCGATGGATTGCGGGGCGGTTTTCGATTTGGCATGTCGCCGGCAAAGATGACCGGATCAGAGAAAGATCGGGCCCTCTATCGCGACATGCAGGAAGCGGTGAACTCGTTGCTGATTCAGTTTTGCTCCAATTTGCTGGACCAGGGATTTGCAAGTTGGGAACTGCCGAATCGGGATAATGGACTTTATGACACATTTCTGCGCCTGTACAGTCAGCCGTATTGTTCGCCAACGCCATGGCTTGCTGAGCTCTATCGCGAAACGACGCGAGTTTTTGAACTGCGACTGGGACCGATCAGATCGATTGAGGAATCATTCGCGTTACTCGGCGTGGAGCCATCGGAACGCGAAAAATTCATTGAACAGATGTTGTTGGCATTGCCGGGATGGGCCGGCATGATCTGGCAGATGGAAACAAATGCCGAATGGGCTGTACATCCTGCGCCGCCCGGCAGTCTGACAGAATATCTTGCCGTTCGACTCATCACAGAACGTGTTGCAGGTCGGGTATTTGCGCGGGATTTGGATTTCAGCGACGAAATCCCGGTCGCTTCATCGCAAGTCAATACTGAGACTTTGTACCAATCCGCTTCCTATGATCCGACTCTGGCAAACGGATCATCGTCCACAGTCAACCTGCAGCGTGCATTCTGTGTTTTTCAACTGGCGCAGATACGTGGTTGGGATCCGCGTGACTTGCATCGTCTATCACCGCACGAGTGGTCAACTCTCATCAGTGAAATCGAATCTTTTTCGCCACTGGAACGCCGTCGGATTTATCATCAGGCGTTTGAAAAAAAATATCGCGACGATGCTCTGAACGCTCTGATCGCAAATGCTATGGTGGCCATCGCATCGAACAACGCAAAAGATGCCGATACAAGCCCAGCACTCAGCGTGCGATCTTGGTTTGCTGCATCGACGATCGGGAAGAATCGTTTGCTATCGAGGAAGTGGAACCGCAGTGTGAGACGTTCGGTGTCGCTGGCTTTTATGGTATCGCCATGTACTATCGAGGCGTCACGGATGCTCACTTTCGCCCCTTGTGTCCCGTGAATATCAAGCCTCGGCATTACGTGACTGAAGAACCTACTTATTCGGTGGCTCGCATGAGCGAACGTCAGGCCGCTACCCGACGACGAATTGGTCGCGCAACTCATCAGGCACATATGGGATCCCGTACGGTTGTAGGCGGGTTATTGACTGGTCTGTTAGGTTCTTTAGCCGCCTTTCCATTGGTCGCCCGCATTCTGTTTCCCCGCACGGCGGCTCGCGTTCGCAATGTTCTGGGCCGAATTGTGCGCCCGTCTGCAACTCAGCTTCGCATCGAGCGCCTCGCCGACACGCCAGGTGAACACAACGGTCATCTCGGATATTCGATTGATGAAATGGCGAATATCGTGGAGGGCGGACTTCGGTCAATTGGACTGGCGCGACCGGAAAAGATTTCACAACTGGTATTGATTTGCGGACACGGTTCGGGCAGCGTCAACAATCCTCACGAATCCGCATACAACTGTGGAGCATGCAGCGGTGGGCGAGGCGGTCCTAACGCTCGTGCATTTTCGCAGATGGCTAACGATCATCGAGTCCGGGGGAAACTGACTGAGCGAGGTTTGGCCATCCCGGACGACGTCCATTTTATTGGCGGTTATCATAATACATGCGATGACAGTCTGACCTGGTTTGATCTGGACCAGTTGCCGATTCGCCTGCGTTCCGTGTTTGAACGAGCGCAAGCTGTTGTCGATGACGCCAGGGCGCGATCGGCTAAAGAACGATGTCGTCGGTTTGCTTCTGCTCCTCTGGGGATCACCCCCGGTGAAGCGCTCGCGCACGTCGAAGGCCGATCCGAAGATCTTTCTCAGGCACGTCCGGAGTACAACCATGCGACCTGCGCTCTGTGTTTTGTGGGTCGAAGAGAATGGAGTCGAAACCTTTTTCTGGATCGGCGTGCATTCCTGACGTCATATGACCCGACTCAGGATGGACCGAATTCACCAATTCTGGAACGGCTGTTGCAGGCAGTGATTCCCGTCTGTGCCGGGATCAGTCTTGAATACTATTTCTCTACCGTCGATAACGAAGCATACGGCTGCGGCAATAAGTTGCCGCATAACCTCACTTCGCTGCTTGGAGTCATGACTGGAGCGTCCAGTGACCTTCGTCCGGGCCTTGCCGCGCAGATGGTTGAGATTCACGAACCCATGAGGCTTCTCTTCGTGGTGGACAGTACATCCGAAACCATGTTGCGAATCATCGAAACCAATCCTGCGATTGCTCAACTCGTCAGGGGAGAATGGGTGCAGTTAGCCGTCTTTCAACCGGAATCAGCGAGAGTGGAATTATTCGCGCATGGTCAATTCGTTGCCTACAGCGCTGAATCATTGAATTTGCCGATTGTTGAAACTTCTGACGACTGGACTCGCGGTTATCGAGACCACCTCGGATTTGCATCCATAAGCACAAAGGGAATTCGCGTATGAATCCCGACAGGATCTTTCAGATCTGCGGAATCTGTGTTGTTGCAAGTCCAGCGGTACTCCTGGCGGTATTCGGGTTGACGTCATTGATTGGTCGGCCGTTGAGCGAACGATTGTTGGCCAGGTTCACAGAAGCCGCTGTGATTTTAGGACTGATTTCTGCCGTGTCTGTTCTGGTGATGATGCTGGCACTGGATACGCGTCACGTGACCGTGAATTTTGGCAACTGGGTGGTGATCCCGGATGCCAAACAGCACTTTCATTTTCACTTGAAGTTTGTATTTGACCGACTGTCAGTGCCATTTGTGATTCTGTCCTTTGTGTTGTGCGGAACGATTGGTGCCTTCGCAAGCCGGTACCTGCACCGTGAACCGGGCTTTCACCGGTTTTTCATCTGCTACGCATTCTTTCTGTTGGGCATGATCGTCACGTCTCTGGCAGGTACGATTGAGACACTGTTTTTTGGATGGGAACTGGTGGGGCTGTCATCAGCTCTGCTGGTAGCATTTTTTCACGAAAGACTCAATCCGATCCGAAACGGGCTGCGAGTCTGGACGGTCTACCGCATCGCCGACGCCGCTTTTCTGGTTGCCGCGATCACCCTCCACCATCTGACCGGGGGTGGAGATTTTGATGGACTGATGGGCTCCGGAGCCTGGCCGGAAGGACATGCCACAATTCCGGAAAACAGTGCATTGCTGGTAGGGTGTTTGCTCCTGATTGCGGCTGCCGGAAAGTCGGCACTGGTTCCGTTTTCCGGATGGCTGCCAAGAGCGATGGAAGGTCCGACGCCGTCGAGTGCCGTGTTTTACGGTTCGCTCTCGGTGCATCTCGGCGCCTTCCTTTTGCTGCGAGTAAGCCCGATTCTGGAACTCTCGACAACGTTGAGCGTAATCGTCGTTCTCGTTGGAGTTACGTCGGCAATCTTTGGTGCTCTGGCTGCTCGTGTGCAGACCGACATCAAGAGTGCCTTGGCCTTCGCATCGCTCACGCAGGTCGGAATCATCGTCGCTGAAATTGGTCTGGGGTTCCGATACATTGCTTTGATTCACATCATCGGACACGCCTGTCTCAGAACGCTGCAACTGCTACGAGCGCCTTCATTGCTGCACGATTATCACACTCTCGAGAATGCCATCGGGACTCATCTGCCGCGGCGAGAATCTCTTCGACGAAGAATGCTCAATGATTCCGTTCGTAACTGGTTCTATCGATTCGCTCTGGAACGTGGTTATCTGGACTTGCTGCTGGACGAATATGTCGTGAGACCGTTCCGGGCCGTCTTTAAATGGTGCAACAGGATGGAACAGCGGTGGGTTCATTTTCTTTCCGCGTCAGAGAGGACTTCCGTTTCTCAAGGGGATCTGGGTAGCTGCGATCCTTTCGATGGAAACAATGATTCGGGAGAGTTCGACGAAATGCAATTGGCGACTTCACGAGCCTCAAATGAAGTCGCTGACAGCGGCAAACAGGAGATGAACTGATGCGAGAACTTCATCTTCCGTGGCTGGAACTGACCGTCGTGGTTCCGCTGCTCGGTGCATTGCTCGTTCGCATGATACGCAACAGCGATCTGGCGTATCGAGTGTCGGTTGGCATCTGCACGCTGACGCTGTGTTGTGCGGTTGGCGAATGGATTGACTTTGCCACGTTGCAGACGTTTGAAGCGAATGACAAATGGGATTTCATGCAATACCTGTTTCACAGCGATCTGTTCGTGATTGACGAACTCAACGCCCCGTTGCTGACGCTGTCGGCGTTGCTGTGCCTCATGGCTGTGTTATCGACGCTGCGAACAAAAATGAATCGCTTCTCGTTTCCCGCTGCGCTTGTATCGGAATCGATTCTGCTGGCAACACTCAGCTGCCGTGAGCCGCTGGCGATTATCGTGCTGAGCGCAGTTGCAGTTGTGCCACCATGGCTTGAAATGAGATCCCGAGGACATTCGACTCGTGTCTTCTCTCTTCATATGGTCCTGTTCGTCGTATTGATGTTTGGCGGCTGGCTGTTGCTTCCACATGACGCATTGGGGCATCCGGAAGTCACTCCCGGTCCGATCACAATTGTCGCGGTCAGTTTGCTCACTGCGGCGGCTCTACTTCGGAGTGGCATCGTACCGGTTCATTGCTGGATGACGGACCTGTTTGAGAAAGCGACACTTGGAACGGCGTTACTGTTTGTCACTCCAATGACTGGCGCTTATGTCGTGATGAGAATTGTGTTGCCGGTCGCTCCCGCCTGGGCATTGCAGAGCATCGCAATTGTGTCGCTGATCACATCCGTCTATGCGGCGGGTATGGCGCTTGTGCAAACCGATGCTCGCCGTTTCTTCTGCTATCTGTTTCTCAGCCATTCCTCCCTCGTACTCGTTGGTCTGGAATTGCTGACTCCGATCGGTCTGACCGGAGCACTCTGCGTATGGATTTCTGTCGGACTTGCCATGGGAGGATTCGGTCTGACAATGCGATCCGTGGAGGCTCGTATCGGCCGATTTAATTTGACGCAATATCGCGGATTGTACGAGCACACGCCGACACTGGCGGCGCTGTTTCTGTTGACCGGACTGGCATCGATCGGCTTTCCGGGGACAATTGGGTTTATTGGCACGGAACTGCTGATCGAAGGGGCTGTTGAGATCTATCCGCTGATTGGAACAGCGGTAGTGATCGCGGCAGCATTGAACAGTATTGCCGTATTGCATGCATACTTTCGCATCTTCACCGGCACGCGTTATGCGGTGTCGGTTTCACTAAATGTCAGACCGGCTGAGCGCGTGGCTGTTTTGATACTAGCCGCTCTTATTTTAGGTGGCGGTTTATGGCCGCAACCGGGCGTTGCATCTCGATATCACGCAGCGCTGGCCTTAATCAAACTGCGAAAACAACCACCAGTCGCCAGCGAGTCTTCCACCGATCATTCGAAAGCAGCCAGGATCGATTTTCCTCCCGCCCGAGAAGTTGAATAACGGGCCGCGAACGAAAGAACAGAACATGTTTTAAGCGAATTCAGTGAGTTGGAATACCTTTAATTCAATGACCACGATTGGTCAGGAGTCGAGATATGAGCGTTGTTAATGGTCCTCCTCGTGGTAACGCGGCGGGATTTATCCGGTACATGAAGCAGGACATGATCTCCGGACTACTGGTCTTCCTGATCGCTCTGCCATTATGCGTTGGGATCGCACTGGCATCGGGATTTCCTCCACTCGCCGGAATCTTTACCGCCATTGTCGGAGCACTGCTGACCACCTTCATCAGCAATTCAGAAATGACAATCAAAGGACCGGCAGCAGGTCTGATCGTGATCGTCCTGGGCTGTATCGAGGAATTCGGAGGCAATGGGATGGCGGAAGGCTGGTTGCCAAACGATATGGCAGCTTACAAGGCCGCTTTGGCCGTCGGCGTCGTGGCTGCGGTGCTGCAGATTCTGTTTGGACTCTTTCGAGCCGGGATTCTGGGTGAATTTTTCCCCGGTACCGTGGTGCATGGGATGCTGGCTGCGATTGGCGTCATCATTATTGCGAAACAGGTCCCCGTGGCGCTTGGGATTACGGAAGCAAAAGGAGGCCCGCTGTCGCTCCTGAAACAGATTCCGGAGTTCTTTGTGCATGCAAATCCTGCGATTGCCTTGATCGGGATTGTCAGCCTGTTGATCATGTTTATTTGGCCACTGGTGCGAAGTCGTGTTTCATTGCTGAAACCCATTCCCGCGCATTTGATCGTGCTGTTAGTGGCCGTACCGTTGGGAATGGCACTCAACCTGACATCCGCCCACGAATACGAATTATTCCACACCCATTACAAGCTGGGGGAGCAGTACCTGGTCAAAATGCCGAATAAGATCTTTGGTATGTTTGAAGAAATTCAGACGCCTGACTTTACCGTTTTGAACCAGTTCAAAGCATGGAAATGGATTCTGATGTTCTTCCTGATTGGCAGTCTTGAGTCGCTGCTCAGTGCCAAAGCTGTCGATCTGCTGGATCCCTACAAACGCAAGACCAATATGAATCGTGACATGCTGGCCGTAGGCGCTGCCAATCTGGGTGCTGCATTGGTCGGTGGACTGCCGATGATCTCGGAAATCGTGCGGAGCAGATCAAACATCGACAACGGTGCCAAAACCCGCTTTGCCGATATGTGGCACGGAATCTTTCTGCTGCTCTGCGTCGGCCTGATTCCGACCATCCTGCATCTTATTCCTCTGGCCGCTTTGGCAGCGATGCTGGTTTACACCGGCACACGTCTGGCTCACCCTAACGAATTCCGCAATGTCTACAGGATCGGCAAGGAACAACTGCTGCTGTTTGTGGTGACGCTGGTCGTCGTTCTGGCCACGGACCTTTTGATCGGTGTCGCAGTCGGCATTGTCCTGAAAATGATTCTGCATGTGGCGAACGGAGTACCCTTGCGTTCATTCTTCAAAGCCTATGTTGAAGTTGAGGATGTCGATGAAAACACGAGTTTGATCACCGCCAAAGAATCGGCGGTCTTCAGCAACTGGATTCCTTTCAAACGCCAGATCGAAGAAATCGGGCTGGTGCAGAAGCGCAATATCATTCTTAATCTGTCGGGTGCCACACTGGTGGATGCCACCGTGATGGAGAAACTTGAGGAGCTCTCTCATGATTTTGAACAGGAAGGCCTGAAACTGGAATTGAAGGGACTTGATGAACTGCGAGCCTTTTCTACCAGCGCACACTCCACGCGCAAACGTGGCCTCACGCCCGTAAGACGCCTGACGCTGGTCTCCGATCCGGAACTGGCCGCCAAATTGACGAAGGAAATGATTCGAATGGGGGCCACCGGCTATACGGAAATGCCTTGCTTCGGAGCTGGACGGCGCCTTGTCAGTACTGAAGATGCGACGCCGCTCGAACAGATTCGCGTGGAAGTCATCATGCCGACGAAAGTCTGTGATCAGGTTCTTGAGTACCTCCGCGTCAATGTGTTTCCGCAGCATCAATTGACGGTGTGCGTGGAAACAGTCGAAGTGCCGAGGCTCACGTCGTTCATGAGTGAATTGGCCAAAGTGGAACCCCTTGCACATCACTGAGCATAAGTCTTGTTGTTACTGTTCTTCAGCCGCGTCATCTGCGGCCATTTCCAGTTGTTCAAGTACGGCCACGACTTGTTCGTGGCCTTTGCGGGACTGACGAACGAGGAGGCGATTTCCGGCGATGCTCAGCTCGCCACCTTCACCGTCGATGTCAAACCAGCGGCACGGTGGCGCGGTCAGATCCTGAATTGTCTGAATCAAACCTGCTTCCCATGTGATGACAGACTCTTGTTTCGCGTGTGCGGATTCTGATTCCTCTGGCTGCGGCTTTGAGGGTTGTGTTTTCTTCTTTTGTGTTGCAGCCGAAGGCATGCCCCCGCCGCCACCGCCGCCGAATTGTGATGGTTCAAAAACCACACTAAAAAATCCGTCACCACCGCCCTGCTGCCCGCCACCAGCGTCCCATGTGGTGACAGTCAGCTGAGTAATTTCTCGCAGCCGCGTGATGTCGTAACTCCGCAGAATCATGTTCTCATCGGACTCAGCGGCGCTCACGGTCGTGATCAGAAGGAGCTCGTCTCTTGCGATCCAGGTCAGCGGCGGATTAGTCTGCGAAAGGACGTGATCGACAGCACTGCCGACGGTCATCAGTCCTTCCGGGATCATGATATCACGGATCATCACGTCCGAAAGAACGATCGAATCATTGTTGAATTCCATCACGTCCGGCCTGATCAAAACCGGATTACCGCGCGACTCGGACAACATCACGGACAACGTTTCCAGAATATCCGGGAGCGGGTTTTCGCCCGGAAACTGCAGATTACCGATGCGCTCTGTCTGCATCTGCTCGTTCAGTCGTCGCTCCGCATCCCGTTCAGAACGCCGGGAAAACTCAGCCGCCGCTCCTTTCAGTAGTCGTCGTGGTTTTGCGGTTGGCGACTTCGGAGAACCCATTCCGCCACTTCCATCGCCCAATCCTGTTTCGTCTACTGATTCATTCACCGCTGCGGCGTGCGAGTCTGGAGCCACCGTCACCTCGCCAGCCACGGTCACTTCGCTGCCAGCGGGAGCCTCATCCGCCGCGACTTCCGTGCGACCTTTCAGATCCGGAGCTCCTTGATTCTCTTCTGCAGCCGTCGCATTCGCCGCGCCTCCGCCTTCGTCAGCATTCTGAAACGCCGCCAGATGCGACATGCCCCAAACTCCGGTGGCCAGTATCAACCCCGCCGCGATTGTCAGTCCGATTTTGCTCATGAGTGGAATTCCTGTTGAGGTGAGTAATTTCATGTGTGCCACATCCGCTGCGTTCAGGGTAGCGAGTTCTTCCAGTACCCTGGACATTCATGTCCGGGATATTCCCCAGACAATCCTCCACCGACGATTGACTGTCGTTGTACGATGCCCGTTCTCGTGGGAAAAAGTTGCTCGGTGATACGACGGACATGAATGTCCATCCTACTCAACGCCTTAACTTTCTTCCCCGCGCCACACCACCTTGGAATGGCTCATCAAATCGTGCAATGCCTTCTTGTCGGCTCTGAAAAAGCACAGCAGGAATCCAATGTAGAATGTTATCGCCGTAACAAACGCCGAAGCGGCTCGACCGATTGCCTGCTGACGGGTCATGGGCTTGTTGTCATCCCGCAGCGCCATCAGCCCGATACTCGCTTTTCCCAGCGTGGCCCGTGACGCACCGGATTCCATCGATGCGAAATAGAACCCCGCAAGCAGCAAGGAGGCGAGCCCGCGGATGACCTGTTCCAATATGACGGCCAGCGCACCCCAGCCGTAAAAATTAAATAACATACCAAACAGCGTGCCGATGAATCCGCCGACCAGTCCCAGCAGGTTCACGATGATCATGTCGATCATGTAGGCCAGGAAGCGAGGTCCAAAGCCGGCGGTTTCCAGGTCCGGGAACTCATTCACCAGCGAAAGATCGGGTTTGAAATAGACACCATACAGTCCCACCACTCGCATCATGAACACTGCAGGAAACGACATCAGTCCGCAGATGATGAAGAACACAATGAAACAGGACGTGAAGACCAGTGGCATCTGGTAGAAAAGGAATTGAAAGTTTCCTTCTCCCATATCCATGATATTCGCTTTTGCCCACGCCAGAAATGCGGCTTCCTGCTGCAGCAGCCATGCGATAATCTGGCGACCTGCCACAATCATTGTGATGGCGACACCCAGCGGTACCAGAAAAACCATAAACAGGTTGAGCATAAAAATGTACATGGACGGTTTCAGGGTTTTGAAGAAATCCTTTGCCATCCACCACAACAGCCATCCGCGATATTGGTAATTCTGGGTCATGTGAATCACAGCGGCTGGCAGCACCATCAGCGGAATCAGCATAAGGACGCAGGTGACAATGCCGGAGGCAATGGGACTGAAGATTCCGATAACCCCCGAGATCCACAGGAATGGCATTAAGAGAACCGTAGGCCAGACGTAAAAACGAAAGCCCATCGTCAGATTGCCAAAGAAGTCCATGGGAAAACGCTTGATGCGTTTTTCACCCGCCATTGTCACTTTTGTGATCGTGATCGCCAGCGTCCAGGCCCAGCCGCCGAAACCCAGCTGGAACACGACCGTCAGAAAAATCCAGAACGCCGACGGAGGTTCAAACCACGGCTGCACATGCGGTGCGCGCAGTTTGATGACGCTCCCGACCGCTGTGTAGTAGGTCCTGTCATAAACAGCCTTTGAACCTTTTTCTTTCGGCACCGTGACTGTCAGGACGTTACCTTCGATCTTAATATTGGACTTGTCTGCATTCGCGCTCTCCATGAGCTCGGCGGTGCGTGCCGTGACGTAATAGCTTAACGAAAAGAGACAGGTCAGCGACATGGACAACGTCAGTGACCAGATCATGGCCGTGCGGACACCATAGCCCCAGTGCTTCTTCAGAAACTTCCAGCCGTTGCTCCAGATGGCCCCGTAGAATTCTTCCGGCGGTGGCCCCTTGCGTTCAAACTTGATCCGTTGTCGTTCGCTTAGCGCACCTGTGGCGATGGTGACACCGCATTTCGGGCACTCGACCGCATCGAGATCGACCGGTCTGGCACAACCGGGACAAACTCTGCGGCTCGTGTCTTCCATGCTCCGCAGGTCAAGGCTCGCCAGAGGATCACCAGGATTGCTTTGAAATTCCTCTTCCTGCGGCGGACGGACCCTGGCTGCAGGACGATCACCTTTCGGCACGGGCACGCGGACTCGTTCTCCGCACTGCTTGCACTTAACGACTTTTCCAGCCGCCTGGTCGGACACATTCAGAACTGTTTCGCAGGCCTTGCAGCGAACTTTGATGGGCATGAGCAATCTCGCGGGATTTCGGGACGCGGACAATGCGTGTCAGCAGACCGAAATCTAACAAACCCGCAGAACCGAACAACATACTTGGTCTGCGGATCTGTCGCGAATGGTTTTTCCCGGCTTCGCGGTTAAGCCGGGGACCTTTCGCTTCGACGCCGGCCTGGACTGACAGTTCCGGATCGGCATATTCACTCATGCCTGCGGTTCACCCGTTATTCGAATCGCACGTCAAATGGCAGAATCATCAGCACTGTCTCATTGGCGATTTGCCGCAGAACGGAAAAATGACGCAGGGCTGGACGTGCGGATTCCGGCAGCCATGCGGCCAGTTCCGCAAGCGGCTGACTGACCGGAGCCGTCTGCCCCATGAGCATTTCCAGAGGACTTTGAGCCTTCGGCAGATCTTCAAGCTCCAGCTTGCCCGCTTCATCGCCCACCAGTTTTCGTGTGTAGGCGACAGCATCCGCCAGCGTGCCGAGTTGATCTACCAGGCCGATCTCCTTCGCCTGACGACCCGTATAGACCCGACCGCGGGCCAATGCTTCCAGAGCCGCATATTCCATGTGTCGCCCCGCAGCCGCCTTTTGAGTGAACTGTTCATAGACGGTGTTGAGCATCTGCTGCATCGTATCGCGTTCAGAATCTGAAAATGCTGCGACGGAACTCATTACGCCGCTGTTTTTTCCACGTTGAATCACGGACGTCGTAATACCGAACTTCTTCATCAGACCGTCCAGTGCAATCTTGCCGCCCAGGACACCGATCGAACCAGTCAGGGTTCCTGGTTCCGCAAAGATCGCATCCGCACCCATCGAAATGTAGTAGCCGCCGCTGGCCGCGGTGTCACCCATACTGGCCACGACTGGTTTGTGAGTTGCTTCCAGTGCCCGCCAAATCAGATCACTTGCCAGCGCGCTGCCGCCGGGGCTGTCGACGCGAAGAACAATGGCCTTGACGTTTTCATCCCGGCCGATCTTTTCGATCAGTGGCACGATCTTGTCGGAGCTGATTGAGGCTTCTGAAAACAGACTCATCGGACTGTCCCCGGAAACGATCGCTCCTTCCAGACGCAGCACGGCGATGCGAGGTTTCGTGCTGGACGTTTCCGATGATCCGCCGGAAAGTAACTTCATGAGCGAGAACAAATCCAGTTCCGCGTTTGGTTTCCTGCGGCGGTAGTCGTCCCGAATTTGCACGTCCAGCGATGTGTCACCGTTGGCAATCAAGTTGCTTACCTCGTCATGGTAAGCGACATCATCAATCAGCCCCAGTTCCTTCGCGTGCGCTGTGGAAAGTAGTCCTTCGTCAATGCATGCCCTGACTTTTTCTTCCGACAGTTTTCTTGCCGCAGCAATCTGGCTGACCATAGATGCGTAATAGTCGTCCAGAATCTCTTCCATTTCCTTACGAAACTCGGGGCTCATTTCCGACCGTGTATAAGGTTCCGCTGCCGACTTGAAGGCACCGACACGCAGCATGTCCGCTTTGACGTCGAACATCTCGAACAAGTTCTTGTAGAACATCACTTCTGCACGCAGTCCGGTCAGCATGAGCGTCCCGGATTCGGGCATCAGGATTCTGTCGCACGCCGCCGCCAGCAGATAATCCTTGTTGCCGCCGTCGTTCATTCGCGCCCAGATCGGTTTGCCTGCCGCCTTGACTTCCGCAATCGCCGACTGTAATTCATTCAGCCGAGCCCAGCCGATTTCAAGGCCATCGATATGCAGGATCACGCCCTTGATCGATTTGTCGCGGGCCGCCTGATGCAGTCGGTCCATGCAGGCTGGCAGACTTTCAACGAGGTCACCGAACAGTCCCGGCATCTGCTGATGTTCGGGATACGATCCGGACAGCGTGATTTCCGCCCAGTCCGTGCGTTTCCTGCGTTCGGCGCTCTTCAGCTCCGCAGCGTTCTTTTCGTCTGGGGCTGTTGGCTTTGACGCGACCGTTTTGGATTCATCGGCAAATAGGGCATAGGGTGCCGCGAAAACGAGACACGCCAGGCTGAAAATGAGGGATCTGGTCATTGATAGTCCTTTGCGAAGCCCAGGTTCCGGGCCTTGTTTGTTGAAGCAGCCCAATGTGCACGGACACTCTGTGGCGGGAATTCTCGTCACGGAGTGTGTAGCCACAATGATGCGCGCACGGTGCTCGGATAAAACGGAGTAAGACTCTAAAGAAACCTGCAGTGTCGTAGAGTGACCGCAAAATGTCATGTTCAATCGAACAGGGAATCAAATGTTTCTGGAGGTTGCCTGGATTGCGCGCGTCTATTGATTCTGAACCAGTTTTCCTGCAGATTTGAAACAGGTCGTCAGAAATGCCATCACTTCCTGCGCATAGATCCGATTCTGATTGAACAGTGCGTGTTTCTGTTCCGCCGGGACCGCGATCACCTGCAGTCCGGCATGGCGACCGAGCATTCGAAGTCTCGCCAACTGATACCAGTGGCTCACGACGAGGATGCGTCGGTCATTCTGGAGTTCCGGCAGCGCGGCGACAAATTTTATTGAGCCTTCCGCATCAGGGCCAGCGGAGTCCAGCAGCAATTTAGTCTCCGGTACACCGGCCCCAAGTGCCAGTTTCTGCATTGCTGAGGATTCCGAGGCCGTGCCCACGCCCGGGCCACCGGACAGAATGAGCATCTTTCCGTGCCCGTTGAGGAATAACTTGTTACCCGTCGCCATGCGGTCTGTCAGGGCTTCGGACGCCGTGCCGTCGCTCTCGACGGCGCAACCGAGAACCAGAATTGCGGCAGCCGCATCGGATGGGATCGGGTCACCAATCGAACCCGACTGCAGTGTCACAACAACAAAGCCCATGACTGCCAGGATGCTGCTGCCGGCAATGATTAAGAGTGACGACCTTCCATACGTTGAAGGCGAATCGCCGACAAGAATTCCCATGCCGGCGACAGCGAACAACATCAATATCCCCAGCGGTGACTCATCGCCGTCTGACGCAGATTTTCCGGAACGCGGCGAGTGACGTCCCACAATTCCCAAGCTGCAAACACGGTTACAATCGCAACAAGCACAATTGTGGCCATCCAGACCGTCACTGGCAAAGCAGGTTTCACAGCATACATCAGCGACGAGGTCGCCAGCATCGTCAGGATGGCAATGCAGAGCGGCTGGGTAATCATGCGAAAGTTGCACAGCCAGTTGTTCACGGCACCTGTGCCGAAGGCGAAGATTTCAAGCAGATTCAGCGTCGTGATCACTGCGATGCCGAGTGCCGCTCCGCGTGATACACCGATCCAGCCGGGGGCCGGTTGAGCCGCATAGCCTTGCGTGGTGTATCTCGGCAGGGGTCGCGGTGCGGGGGCGGCAGGTTTCATTCTGTAATTCCCTGACTGTCATTTTCCGGCGGCGCGGCTTTGCGTGGCAGTGTAAACTTCGGAGGTGCGAGCGGTGCCGGCAACAGAGATTCTGCATCCGCCAGTACTTCTGACAATTGTTCACCCAAAAATTTTGAAGCGATCACAGCCTGTTGAAAGTTTGTATGCGTCGATGCGTGCCACGCATCCTTCGCAAACTGCTCCGCCGCTGCCTGCAGTTTACCCAGCTTCTTGCGAACTGTCTTGAAATAACCGATCGGATCGTGGATTTGTGTCTCGACCGCGCGGAAGACGTCAAAAATTGTCCGGGCCATTTCATTCAGTTCCGGGAAGTCTTCGACTTCATCGGAATGCTTGACGAACGTCCTGATCATCCATGCATGGGACATAAGTTTCTGACTGCGTTCTACCAGCTTCGCAAGTTGCAGCGTACGAGCATCACACGCCGGTTCAGTTGAGGCAGGATCCATGTGAAAACCTCGATTCAATACCTGGCAACGTCAGTGTTTCGGTGGAACCATAATGATAGTGAATGTTGCATGGGGATGACACCAGATCATTCCACCCTATGAAAGCCGGCGCTTTTCTTCTGCGTAGCTCAAGCGGATGTAGACCGGTTCAAGGCTGTCGGGATCTGAGAACTGCTGCTGTTGAAGCATGTACAGTCCGATGCGTCCAACACTGATTGCGTGCGGCTGCCACAGCGATTCGTCGAGCACATCAAATCGACCGGGGGCGGCCGCCTTGAGTTTGTTGCAGGCAGGCCCGACGATCGGATAATCCGTGGGCAACTCCGCCACGTTCACCAAACGCACATCACCGACGGCAAGTCGAAGGCCGAGTTCTGCATTCCAGCGATACGTCGCGGCAAAGAATTCTGTCCGCTGCGCATCAACGATCGCCGTCACAAATTCTACGGCAGACGGAACCTGCTGAGCAATCGCGCACAGCGTATCGACAGCCACCAGCCTCGCATCATTCAGCCAGGCGAAGGTTTTTGCAAATGTCAGTCCGACGCGTAATCCTGTGAAACTCCCCGGTCCGATGCTCACCGCCACAGATCGAATACCGCGCGGCTGCAGGTTGCAGATATCGAGAGCATAGGCGACTTCGGCCGGCAACGTCTGCGCATGTCGAGTGCCGGTCACGCCAAGAATGCGTTCGAATCGCAGCGACTGGCCATCAAAAACTGCGAGAGAACCCTGTATTCCGGATGTCTCAATGGCGAGCAGCATGACTAATCCTGCAGACGCGAAATGGCGTGTTCCATTCCTTCGGCCATTTCGCCCGCATGATAACTGCTGCGGACAAACGGGCCGCTTGCCACCATGCTGAAACCGAGTTTGCGGGCCAAATCGCCGATTTCATCAAATTCTTCCGGCGGCACGTATCGTTCCACCGGCAAGTGATCGGGAGTCGGCTGCAGGTATTGTCCGAGCGTCAGCATGTCACATCCCACGCCGCGCAGGTCGGCAAAGACGTCGAGCAGTTCTTCCCGCGTTTCGCCAAGTCCCAGCATCAGCCCGCTTTTGGTTGGCATGTCCGGCGCTTCGTCTTTGATCTGTTTCAGCAAGTCCAGCGTGCGCTGATACGCGGCATTGCGGCGGACGCGATGATAAAGCCGAGGCACGGTTTCCGTATTATGGTTGAAGACGTCGGGACGCGATTCGATGACGCGGCTGATGGCTTTGCGATTCCCCAGAAAGTCGGGCGTCAGCACTTCCACCTGGGCTCCCGTCAGTTCCCGGACCGCCAGTACCGTGCGATACCAGTGATCGGCTCCGCCATCCGGAAGGTCATCGCGGGTGACCGACGTGAGCACCACATACTTCAGTCCCAGTCGCGCGGCGGCTTCGGCGACTCGTTCCGGTTCGTCAAGTTCCAGACGTTCGGTTTTGCCCTTTGGCACGGAGCAGAATCCACAAGGACGCGTGCAGACGTTGCCGCCGATCATGAATGTCGCTGTTTTCTGGGACCAGCATTCCGTGCGATTCGGACACCGGGCACTTTCGCAGACGGTTTCCAGCCGCAGGTCAGAAATCACATCGCTCGTGTAGGCCATGCCTGACTGAGGCAACGGACGCTTGAGCCAGCGTGGCAGGCGACGCTGAGGCGCTTCTGTCTGCAGCATCGAGTTGAGCGGCACTATATTCAGCGGCGCAGTGTGCAAAAATGCCGCTTGCAGCGTCGTGTCATTCATCGGCTGATTGAGGATTGGCAAACTTGTCATGGATCAGGGTCCGAGTTCGTTTCAAAAAAGGATGACCGGTGTGCAGATGATAGTCGGGATAGCCAAGATGTGTACACAACTGCTGAATCAAAGCCGATCGAACCTGCGGCATCTGTGTCGGTCGGACTCGTTCGGCATTCAGAGAAGTCACCCGCTGTCCCAGCAGACCGCGTCCGATCCCGCGCGCTTCGTCCAGACGGCAACTTACGTTCAGGAAAACTCCAAAGCTGGTCACGCCGTCATCAACATGAATTCCCACTTCGGCCACGACGCCGTGTCGACCAAAGACGGCGGCTGGATCGTCAGTTGAGGTTGAAGCGATAACCTGCACTTCTCGACACGTCTCGATCACTGCCTTCAGCAGGCATGTACGAAATTCCGTTTCATCCATACGGCATTCCGGCAGCGACACCACAATATACGCGGCGATCTGCCCCGGCTGATGCAGAATCGCATGTCCGTCACGCCGCACTCGGTGGACGGCGATCAGTCGCGATTCCAGCTCGCGCGGTGATTCCGGAAGTTCCAACAGACTGGCACCCTCCCCGACGGTCACGGTTGGCGGATGTTCACAGATCAGAATTGCGGCATTTGTGCGACTTTGGCATCGCACCTCATGCACCATCAGTTTCTGCAGCGCCAGTACCGACGGCAGATCCACAGTTCCAAGCAACCGCACCTCGGCAGTCGTCAGTGTATGGTTATTAAAGGCTTCCCAGTCGATCGTCATGGATTGTCTGGCGGCAAATTGTCGGTTTGGTGGACGTATCGGCGAAACTTTGCGGAAGAATTCTGGATTGTAGACGTGTCCGGATGCGGGCTCCACGCTGGTTTGGTGTGGTTTCGCAAATATCCCGCCACCAGGCGTGCGGGGCAAGCTTTGCACTTTTAGCCCGGACAAATATTGCAGCAAATGCAGCAATTTAGACGGACTGTCTTGCAGTTGGTCTCAACTTATGAAAAGCTGCAGTCCCTGCGACTGTCAATGACAAGAAAATGACAAGAATATGATAAGAGCCGACGAACAGGGCGAAGCAGATTGCTTTGACGGCTTTTTCACTGAACGGGAATCGTTCGTATGAAGGTGGTACTTGAACTGCAGGATCAGCCGTCCAATGTGCGTCGAATCACTGTTCGACACGACATTGTGATCGGTCGTGGTTCTGACTGCAACTTGCGCCTCTCTGCGCCTCAGGTGAGCCGCCGCCATTGTTTTCTTCGCGTCGGACGTGACTCAGTCTCCGTCACCGACCTTGACAGCAGCAACGGAACATACGTCGATGGTGCGCGGATCGCTGCCGGCAAACGTTACGACATTGCTGACGGTGCTCAACTGGCTCTTGGGCCCATTCGATTTATCATTCATATGCGCGCAGAGGGCGTGGCATCCGACAGTGCGAAATCAAAAATGACTGCGGGCGTTATGAATGAATCCCTTCGTGCAGAACCAGCGAGTGATTCCGTACCACGCCGAGCGATGGCCAAAGATGGCAGCACGGTTGCCGGTCGATCACGAATTGCGGAATCCGACGTGCCGATGGACTACAATATGGAGCAGGGCGGTGAATCTGCTGAACCGCAAGAGGCTACGGCGAATAGCCTTGGAGGTCAGTTATTGGCCACCGGTTTGTCGGAGTTGAATTCGCCCACGCCTGATCCGATGGACAGTCGCCTTGAAATCATTGACTTCGGTCGCCGCCTTGCCGAAGAGAGTCTGAGTGCCCATAAGAGTTCTGCAGTGACTCACAGCGATGTTGTCGGCAAATCTGAAAAGGCTGACGAGGAAGAGCCGCAATGGGAGTCTGCGACCGTTGATTCCTCGGATTCTCCTGACGACCTCGATTTGCTCAGCATCGCGAATGACTCAGAAGTGGAAAGCAGCAGAGATCGTGAACAGACTTCTGAAGCAGAAGCGCCGATTGATGACAGTGTGGACACCATTTTTCCGCAACCATCAGCCGATGCTGCGGTTCCCGCACAGACTTACGTTGTTGCTGATGACTTGATGGACGTGGAAGTGATCCACGAGATTCTTGAAGTGGCCGACGAAGTCCTGGAAGAGGATGAGGAATCTCAATGGTTTGCGGATGACAAAGAAGATGTTGCAGATGTCATGGAGGAACTCGACATCCCGGATGACGAAGTGGCCGCTGACACTGTGAAGAGCGCCGATGACGAGATTGATCCGGACCTCCAGAGTTTCCTCAAGGGTTTCTGATCAGCTTATCCATGAAAAAGACTCCTCGAAAAATCACGGTCCCGGTGTTCCGTGATCTGGCCGCTCACGGTCAAAAACTCACGATGCTGACCGCCTATGATTACCTGTGGGCCGGAATCATGGACGAAGCGGGCGTGGATAGTATTCTCGTCGGCGACAGTCTGGCAATGGTCGTGCAGGGGCGATCCACCACGCTGCCCGTCACGCTCGATCAGATGATATATCACGGAGAAATGGTGGCCCGCGCGGTGCGTCGGGCACTGGTGGTTGTCGATCTGCCGTTCATGTCCTATCAGGTCAGCCCAAAGCAAGCCGTGCGAAGCGCCGGGCGCATCATCAAGGAAACCGGTGCCGATGCTGTGAAGCTGGAAGGCGGTGCCATCCAGTCAGAAACGATTCGTGCTATCGGACGTGCAGAGATTCCCGTGATGGCACATGTCGGCATGAGACCGCAGGCCGTGCGGCAACTTGGTGGCATGGGAAGAGTCCAGCGGGACGAACAGCAACTGCTCAACGACGCCCGTGCCGCTGAAGATGCCGGTGCATTTGCAATCGTATTGGAACTCGTGCCGCAGGATATCGCCGCGAGGATCACAGAAGCCCTGTCCATCCCCACGATCGGTATCGGAGCCGGAGCCGGATGCAGCGGACAGGTTCTCGTTGGCCCAGACATGCTGGGCCTCAACCCTGACTTCCAGCCAAAATTTCTCAAGCAGTTTGCTGACCTTCGCAACCAGGCAGCGAACGCGGTCCAAAGTTACATTCAGGAAGTCCAGAACGGCTCGTTCCCCGGTGCACAGCATTCGCACACCTGACGCCGATCCCTGCGAAGCTGAGATTCCTGTAGCCTGGACATTCATGTCCGAGTCCTCGCCAAACGACGTGCCATTTTGCACAACTGCTGAAGCAACGCGACCTTTGACTCAACGGCGTTTGATGGCCAGAGCGACGGACATGAATGTCCATCCTGCATGCACTACGACACTTCCACTTCGCCATAATTCAGACGTGGCAGCAAGCTGAGACCGGAAGCCTGCTGCTCAATCGCCTGAGCGGACCAGCCCGCAAGGCGAGCCATGCCGATGACGATCGATTGTCGCTCGGGTGGAATATCCAGCAAGGTCATTACTTTCGTCGAAACCCAGTCTGCGGTCGGAAATAACAGATCCGTCGCCAGCACTTTCTCCAGCCGTGCAGCACATCCCGCAAGCCGTATGCGGTCGGCGCTGCCGAGAAGCGTCAGCACTGTATCCGCCAGAATTCCAGCTCGCAGATCATCGTTCGAATTCGAAAACCCAAAAGGCATCGGTTGTCCTTCGCGACGTCGCCACCATGCTTCGGCCTGACCTGGGTCGCGGAAATTCCTGAGCAATTCGCTGGTCCAAAGGTATGGATCATTCCGCAACTGAGACACGAACACCGTCGCCGCAGACTGCAGTGCCGCCACAATATGCGTCGTCGCGCTGGCTGCAAATCGAGCTGTGAAGCAGGCAGGCCGCATTTCCGTCAGGCATTGACAAATCATCAGCGTATTCATCGCGGAATCTTCGGCTGCTGAAGGCCGTTCGTGCGATCGGCGAAGTCGATGCAGCAATCGACCGGCCCATGACAATTCCGTTTCACCGGAAGTCAATTCTGTCGGTCTCGGACTGCTTTCTTCGAAAGTGTCGGCAAAACCTGACGATAAGATCATTGGCAACTGTGCCAGCAACCGGAGAATTCTGGACCGCGCAGCATCCGGTGAACTGTCCTGCGGTGTAGGATCAAAAAACGACAGCAGCGAAATGCACAAGGGAAAAACATCCAGCGGTCGTGCAGACAAAGGCAGGTGTGACATCATTTCCAATGCCGATTGATCAATGACCGCAGAATCTGCCATGATCGAACAGCTGTCAGCCAGTTCCTCTTCGGTCGGCAGCGTTTGATGCAACAGCAGCCAAAGAACTCGCTCAAATGAAGGCTGCTCGGTCAGATCTTCGATCGACTGGCCGCAGTACGATACTGCGGAATCTCCAAATGAAAGCAACGATGTCGTTCCGCAAACGACGTCCGTTAACCCCGATCCGTTCACAGTGGAATTGACGCGAATGTCATTCACAAGGCGTCTAAATCCCTTCATCAGATCCGGTGCAGGTTGAGCTGATTGATCCATAAAATCAGATTCCTTTCCTATTCATGATCACGACGAAACCACTCCGTTTGTCTCACGATTTCTGGAGAGAATCGTTCTCGCCTGAATCGCGACTGCCTGACCATCCGGCGGCGTGACGATGACTGTAGCTAGTCAGAAACCAACTTTGAACCAACTCATTTTTTTTGGAAAAATGCGTTGATCAGGGAAGATGGCGAATCATTGAATGAGTGTACTTTTGACTGTTGTTCCCTTAATCACAGCCACGAGCACCCTACGAATCATTTGCTTCGATCGGTTCAATTGATTCACCATTGTCAATTTCTGTCCGGCATTTCGGCAGGCTTGCGAGGAACAGCCGACCGTAGGGCTTTGACAGCACGCGCGGGTCGAGGATGACGACGCGGCCGGTGTCGTTTCGATGACGGATGAGTCGCCCGAAACCCTGCTTCAGCTTGATGATTGCTTCCGGCGTCTGAAAGTCCCGAAACGGATTACCGCCGCGAGCCCGGATCGCTTCAAGTCGAGCTTCCAGCAGCGGATGATCCGGGACGCTGAACGGAAGACGCGGGATAATAACATTTTGCAGCGCATCACCGGGGACGTTCACGCCCTGCCAGAAACTGTCCGTGCCAAACAGCACGGCGCGTTCGTCGGCTCGAAATCGTTCCAGCATGGCGGAACGCGGCAGACCCTTTCCCTGGCAATAAAGTGATAAGTCATGCTGAGCCAGCCAGCCGGTCAGGCGATCAGCGCAGAACTGCATCATCGAATAACTTGTGAACAGTACAAAGGCGCGGCCTTGAGTTTCCAGCAGATGTCGTTGAATCCGTTCGCAGCACTGCTGTTCAAAGCGTTTCGAATCAACCGATGGATCGGCCATATTCGTTGAAAGAATCAGCCTCGTCTGCGTTTTGTAGTCGAAGGGACTCCCGCGTCGAATGTCGCAGCCTTCGGTCAGGCCGACGCGCGATCGAAAGAAACTGAAATCCTTCACACCGGTCGCCAGCGTGGCACTGGTCATGATAACTGACGGTATTGCATTGTACAGATGTTCGCGCAGGATCGACCCGACTTCCACCGGCGCGCTCATTAACGATAACCGTTGCCTGTAGGTTCCGGATCGCTCGACCCAGTATACGGAATTTTCGACCGACTGCCGCGTCCATGACTGAATGTTATCCGCGAGGATTTTACAACGGTCGCCGACGGATTTCAGTTCCACCTGATTGGCTTCGGTGGTCGCGGCGGCAGCAGCTTCACCGATCATGATGGCCAGGCGACTCAGTTCCGGCGTCAGGTCATTTGTCACGTCAATCGGGCGCATGAGGCGACCGTTTTTCTTACAGAAACGTTCCGCCCATTCGCCGGTGTCCATAAAGAACTGGATCGCGACCGATCGGATTTTCGACGCCTGCTTTTGAGCGTCTTTCAGATTGTGCGTGATCAGTAATCCGCGATTTGCCTGTTCGTTGTACAGCTTGTTTAACAGATAATCGACCTGACCCTCCGTGACCGAAAGCCCCAGATGATCGGCGGCGACACTTTCGATCGTATGGGCTTCGTCGAAGATTACAGTGTCGTATTCCGGGAGAATGCTGGCATCGTCGCGCCGCAATGACAGATCTGAAAAGAACAAGGCATGATTCACAATCAGCAGATCGGCATTCCAGACGCGGCGGCGTGCGGCGTAATAGAAGCACTCGTTGTGGGTCGGGCATTTCTTGCGCAGGCAGTCGCCGTGATCACTGAGGACTTCGTCCCAGACGTCCGGTTTCGGCTGAAACGCAAGATCCGATCGACTGCCGTCGGTAGTTTTGTGAGCCCACTGGCGGATTTTTGCAAGTTGCTGCTGGCCGTCCGGTTCGAACAGGGACTTTTGTGACGAACGCTGCACGGCCTTGTCGAGTCGTCGCAGGCTGATGTAATTGCCGCGTCCTTTCACCAGAACTGCTGAGAACTCCACCGGCAACACTGACTGCAGAAATGGAATATCGTGCTGGATCAACTGCTCCTGCAGACTGATCGTATGCGTCGAAACGATGATGCGTCGTTTCTTGTTGTCCGGTCCCCGTTCGGCCTGAGCAGCCAGGATGGCAGGGATCAGATAGGCGAAACTCTTGCCGACACCGGTCCCGGCTTCGGCAATCAGATGATGACGTTTGGTCAGTGCCGATTCGACAGCCAGGGCCATGGCAAGTTGTTCAGGACGTGGCTCATAGTCCTGCAGCCTGCGAGCAATCACGCCGCCAGCGCCCAGGATATCGACGACCGATGGAATTGGATCAGTCATGCAAGGTGCCGAAATCCCGGGAGTGTGGCTCCCAGGACATGAGAAAGAACGGCGAGACGTTGAAGGTCATGTTCAGAAAATGGGCGACCGGGATCGTTGGCCTGCAATTGAATGACGCCCTGGCAATTCTGATCCGGGCCAGGAATCGGCACGCATAATAACGACTGGCGGTTTAATTCGGTGAGTTTTGGCCTTGTGTTCGGATCATTTCGCCAATGATCCGTCACTAACAGTCCTTCGCAGTCCGTCACGGATCGATGCATCAGCGGATGGCAGAGGAATACATCATCTCCGATCTGGCGTGAGACGGCCGCAATAATCCTGAATCCATCTCCAGATTCATTATCAATGGCGATCACGGCATGTGATGTTGCCGGGAACAGTTCAAGCAGAACATGCAGCACATCATTGATTCGGCCGTGCTGTTGAAACGCGATAATCGCCTGAGTCAGCCTTAAAACATACGAAATCTTGCGGGTAGAATCAGCGTAGTTCCAGGTCGCCAGCGGCAGGTCGTGCATATTCATCGCCGCGATCACGCGCGGCCCGTCGATACCTGGAGACTCGCGCAGATCATGACTACTCACCACGTCACCGGTTTGTACGATCCTGCGGCGGAGGGATCGCTCCGGATCCAGATTGTCCGGCAGCGGCGTCAGGATCTTCAATGGATTCGCGGGGCAGCTGTGTGACGAATCCATTGACTCGCCCGGCCCCATTGCCGTATCCAGGTACACGAATGTTGCGCCTGCAAAGTCCAGGATGTCACCGTCCCGCAGGTGATGGCTGCTGTCGATGCGAACTCCATTGACAAACGTGCCGTTACGGCTTTTGAGATCTGTCAATTCGCAATGGGATTCGAAGCACTGAATTGTCGCATGCGATTTGCTGGCAGCGGCTGGAATCAACCGTACGTCGTTATCTTCACTTCGGCCAATCCGTATCATTCCCTGCGTTAAATGCAAAAACTCTTCCACTCTACTTCGGAACATTCTTTGCAGGACAGCCATGACGAGTCGTTACCTGTTGAAGGGATGGGAGAACCGGCTCGGCGAAAATCATAGGCAAGTTGAGGGGAACGGAGGAACCAGTCTAACCAGGACACGACGTACGGCTCAACGATGCGGGCAGAAACAAAAATTGCCTTACTGGAATTAATCATATTCCCCCCCGCAGGTTCGATACGTTCCCCACCGGCTGCGTGCGATTCTTCAAAGTCGTGTCTTCCGCACATAACGGGTGCATTGAGTTCCGATGCGACAGTGAAGATATTGACGGTTTTCATTACGCAGCCTCAATTCGATCGTAGCATGTCAGACGTTCACAAATTTGTAACTGCGTCGTCTATTTCGATTCTTACCTCCGTCTGGGCACCCGGCCATCGGACGGCCAGTGCGTCACGATAAATCTCTTCGTCGAAGAATCGTCCCAGATCGCGTTGAAGCGCAAACACGTGACTCATCACGGAGAACGCAACCTGGCCAAACTCCCGCTGGTCCAGATGGCGAATATCAGCATGAACCACGACTGGCATGGCGAGACCTTTCGGCTCTGGGTGACAAAAAGATGTGTGACAAAAAGATGAGTGAGGCGGTTATCGTTTGATCTGTATAATTTTTTTTGTCCGCAATCTTTTTGTCAATAATTCTTCGCGACGTGCTTTGAAACCCGCGACACTTCCTGTTCACGGATTGCGGATTCCTTCGCACACCAAGGCTCAAGAGTGCGTTCATACAGAAACCGTTCCGACTGCGACTTGTCAGGAATGGCAACTTCAGGTGGGGCGACCCCGATTGGCGCCGGAGTGATATCGTGAAGAATTGTCGGCTCATGAATCCGCCTTTCTCCGGCAACGCTGGTCTCCACGATAAACAGTCGGCGATGCAGAGGCTGATTGCGACCGTCTTTGATCGATGCGGCAAACACATCCAGCAGCGCGGGTTCTCGTTTGTGCAGATCGTAGAAGACGGCACCCCGACGCAGAGCCTGTTCCGTCCGGACGAGTACATCTGTGCGAACCGATTCAAACAGCGGATGTCCAGGTGTGATCCATTCCAGCGTGGCATCGTTGCTTCAGAAACTGCTTGCCAAAGGCAATCCGACCGTACTCACGACCGAGGCGTCCAAATCGCTCTTCCTGCTGGTCGCCGATTTGTAACAGGTGCCGAGGAATTTTTCAGACTCGATACACGGAACATGCTGAGCCAGAGTGTGATTTCGCATCCATCGGCTTGGGTGTCAACCCCGTTTCCGGCGCAGCGGCGACAAAGAATTGTTCAATGACTTCCGGGACCAGTCGTCGCTCCTTGGCTTCTGCTGACTTGCCCACGATTGCTGACAGGTTTGAGTTCTTTCTTCGCGAGTCCCTCCAGCGTGGATTCCGTAATCTGCCGGAACTTTTCCGGACTGACTTCGCGAACGATGCGATCCTGAATTTAATGTTCGTCCGTCTGCCGGGCGTACATCTCCCGGAACAGTTTTTCAAGCAGGTTCGATAAACACTTCGCCAATGACATCGAACACCTGATCGCCAGTCGATGAGCCTCAATTCCGAGGCGAAATAGCCGTGCGTCCGCGTCAAACGGTTGAATATCGGCAGAGATCGTCAGCTGAGCAATCTGTGGGGAAGTGAGCACGGGGTCATAAGGTTTGCCCGGTTCGCTGACCGCGACCGATAATTTTGAGCGACGTACCAAACGGGACGACTGCCAGGACTTCGACAGCTCCTGGCAGCGTCGGTCCGGAGATAATGCAGCCAGGCGGTACGGGGTGATGCGTCACAGGTGCTTTGACAGGGAACCAGATGGAACTTCCGATTGTTCAGGCCGATTTCTCGTGGAGCGGGCGATGATACACGTGAGAGAAACCCTTAGGTACCGAAGCGGACGCGAACCTTTGAGAAAGGCAAATGTCGATCATGACGTCCGATCACGGGTCCAGCCGTCGATTTCAAGTTGGATACGTGATCTGTGTCGCTTGCAGAATAAAGAGTGGTTGTTAGTGGCTGGTTTTCGTTGACGTTTTTCCGGGGTAGGAAAATGGTACGTACGAATTGGCGGGAAGCAGCGCTGTGGCTTCCACTTTGCAGCCAGCAATCGTATCGTGACGATTCATATGCGTGTCACAATCGCAAAGCCGACGTTTAGAGAGAATTCGATATGACAAAGATTACCAATATCGCAGCTGACATACGCAATGTCATCCGTATTTCCACGCTGGCGATCGGCGTGATTGCGGCCGCTGGTCTCCCCGACACCAATGCTCTGGCTGAGGAACTGCCTGTGGCGGCGAAGATTGTGGAAGGGGTGACTTTGCCGAATCTCGAGATTCGGCAGGATAAGAATCGCTTGTTCTTCTTGTTGCCCGCAGGAAAGCCACTGCCCGCCAAAATCACGCTGCCGCGGCTGGCCAATGTGGTCAGGAGTGTTCATTGGATCGCGGAAGACAATGCGACGATGCAGGTCAGTTCAGAACCGACGGAATGGACGATTGATGTGTCGCAACGTCCGGGTGACTCAGCAGCTGTGATCGTGGCCGAGCTGGATTCTCCGATCGAACTGTTTAACGAGACAGTGGTCGCACGGCCTGAGAAAGACTCCGGCATCATTCTGCTGCCTGCAAAGTACGCGGCAACGCACGGCAGTAAGCTGCGATTCGAACCACAGCCCCACAAAAACACTGTCGGTTACTGGAGTAACGAACACGATACGGCTGCATGGACGTTTCTGAACACCGCAGCGGGCGAATACGAAGTGGATATCCTGCAGGGATGCGGCAAAGGTCATGGTGGCAGCAAGGTGACTCTGCACGTTGCTGATCAGTCACTGGATTTTGTCGTGGAAGAGACCGGCCATTTTCAGAACTTCATCTGGCGCACGCTGGGCAGCGTCACACTGAAAGCGAGTGATGCGGAAGAAGCAATGACACTCAAACTGACGCCGAAGTCCAAACCGGGCGGTGCCGTCATGGACGTGCGGGCAATCCGCTTGTGCCCGAAAGGCAGCGACCGCACATTTACACCAGAACTGGCCGATGCGAAATTGCTTCCGACAGGAGAGAATATTCCGCGCGGTCGAGAATGACACTTTTGCGCGCCGGATTGTAACCTGAAGCGTCAGCGAGGAATTGGGATTTGCGGGCCTCGCTGACGCTTCGGGTTAATGTCACTTATGACCGCGTGAGTTATGATTCGACTGTTCCAACGATTGAAAACCAAACCCGAAGGATTCCTGTGATTGCACTTGGACTGGACATTGGTGGAGCAAACATTAAAGTCGCGACATCCGACGGCGGCTGCTTTTGTCGGGCGTTTGCAATCTGGCAGAATAAGAACGGACTGCTTCAGGAATTGAAGCAACTGCCGCTGCTGGCCGGGACACAACCGGAGATAGTGGCTCTCACGATGACGGCGGAACTGGCCGACTGTTTTGAAAGCAAGGCTGAAGGTGTCGAATTCATCGTCCGCACAGTGGCGGAGGCTTTTCCTGATTCCGTGCTGCGGGTGTGGATGACGTCCGGCGAATTTGCTGGCCCCGGTGAAGCAATCGAACTATCTCAACTGGTTGCTGCGGCCAACTGGCACGCCCTGGCAACGTGGGCGGGGCGAGCGGTTCCGTCCGGAGCGGCGCTGCTGGTTGATGTAGGATCAACGACAACCGACGTGATTCCATTGGTGAATGGCATTCCCTGTTCGGAAGGACTCACGGATCTTCAGCGACTGGCTCATTCAGAACTGATCTACACCGGAGTCCGCCGTACGCCAGTCTGTGCCATCGTGCGCAGCGTGCCTCTGATGCATGAAACGGCTCTGGACGCCACGAACGCTGAAGAGGCATGGATGGTGCCTGTCGCGGCAGAATTGTTTGCCACATCGCTCGACTCACATCTGGTGAACGGGGATATTCCTGAAGACCCGCAGGATCGGAGCACCGCCGACTACCGACCAGCGACTCGTGCCGCCGCGGCGAATCGGCTGCGCATGCTGTCTGCTGCGATCGCGATGAGATTTCAGACGGGCAGTTGGAACAAATCGCTCGGCATGTCTCAGATCGGCAAATCGCGCAGATCGCCGATGCGATCAACAACCGACTGCATTATGTGAGCGACATCGCCGGGACCGCACCGGAAGCCGTGCAACTGCTGCTGAGCGGCAGCGGCGACTGGCTGGCCGAACGAGCACTGGAAACATGCGGCTGCAATCTGGAGGAGCCTCCGATTCAACTCCGCACAATGTTCGTTCGCAACGTCAGTGATGCCGCCTGTGCCTTTGCCGTCGCCCGCCTCGCTGCAGAACGCTGTCTGGACGATCTGATCCCGCTCAGTGATCTGTATCAGCCTTAAACAAGGTGTCAGGGTGTGCCGGGATAAAACCGGTTTGGAATAGAGAATGAAAGTATCTTACGAAGAAAGTTTAGCCAGCTGCTTCGGCCTTCAGCGGAGGGGCGGATCGGGCGACCGGTCTGTCTTGAGCGTCCGTGCGAAGGGTAATGCAGGCCAGCCATTGAGCTCCCGGTGTTTTGATTGAACAAAAGGGCACCACTTTCGTGTGCCGATCCTGTCCTGACAGGGAGAAGGCTACACCGTCGCTGCCGTTTATGGCAAGGCATCGACGGGCACGGCGGAGTCTGAGACCCTGTGCATGCGTGGACATTCCAAGCGCGAGAACCGGGAGGTCCGGTTGGTATCCACTGGCAAAGAGAAACGATGAATCTCGCCAGCGGAACGGTCAGCGAACGTTTCAGACGGAAAGGCTGACATGAACGCCAACCGCCCGAGTTGAGCTTGCCTCACGATGAAGCGAGGCGGGCAGATGAGTCCATAGTACCTGCGACATCGGCGAACAATACTGCTGCTGAAGCATCGGCGGAGTCGATCGAGGCAAGTGGCCCGAAAAGATTGAACACCGTGCCAAGAGGAACGACGCACAGGCCGACTTGCCCGTTGGGCATCGCCTCGCTGGAAGACAAGATCGTCCAGCAAGCGGTGGTCTGGGTGTTGCAAAGTCTCTACGAGCAGGACTTCGTCGGATTCAGCTACGCCCCAAAAACAGAAAACAGTCGGCCTGGTCGCAGCCAGCACAACGCACTTGATGCGTTGTCGGTGGCGATTACCAGCAAGAAGGTGAACTGGATACTGGATGCCGATATCGAAGGTTTTTCATTCCGCGGGATAACGAATTCTCTAGCTGCCGGTCGAACCTCGTGCCGAGCGGCAGCTCGAACAAACCGCTCCCAGCGGCTTTGACGCGATCGACCACGAGTGGCTGATCAAGTTTCTGGAACGTCGGATTGGCGATCCACGCATTCTCCGTCTGATCCGCAAATGGCTTCGAGCCGGAGTGAGTGAAGACGGCGAGTGGTCACAGACCACCGTGGGCACTCCTCAAGGCGCGGTCGGTTTTGCACTTCGGTGCGAACGTCGCAACAGGGCACCGTTGCTTGCGAACGTGTACCTGCATTCCGTCTTGGACTTGTGGATTCAGTGGTGGCGTAAGAGCTTTCGCGGCGATGTTGTTATGGTTCGTTACGCAGACGACTTTGTGATTGGTTTCGAAAACCACAGCGAGGCGACCGCGTGTTTGGAAGCACTCCACACACGGTTTGCCGAGTTTGGCTTAAAGCTGCACAAAGACAAGACTCGACTGATCGAGTTTGGGAAGTACGCCATCGAACGGCGACGGCATAGCGAGAGCCGACCCGAGACTTTCAACTTTCTGGGTTTCACTCACAAGAACCCGTCCAAGATCTATTTCGTGAAAACGCCGTTTGACTGTAGACTCTCCGCCACTCCAAGGAAGGAGATTGGGCGATGGCAGAGGAACAGACGGTTCATGAGTGTTGTTGTGCGAAGTGTCTCGCGGGCGATCACGCGGAGCAACGTGATCATCAACAGCTGAATCTGTTGCTGAGTCGTCTGGACGAGCAGCAGCGTCGCTGGGTGGCGAGCCGCGAGGCAATACGTCTGGGGCATGGTGGATTCCAACGCATCGCAGAGATCACGGGGATTCATCCGGAAACCATCCGCCGAGGCCGCGACGAAATGAACGATGGCTTGCGAGATCGGCCAACGGATCACGTGCGACTCCCCGGCGGAGGCCGTCCTCGCGTCGAAAAAAAGATCTGACTCTGATCGCCGACCTGCCGCAGTGCGTTGATCCTGAAACGGCTGGCAATCCCTGTTCGGACGAGAAGTGGGTCCGATCGCGACTGCGAGGACTCTCCGACAAGCTGAATCACCGCGCCTGTCCGACGACAATCGGCCGGTTGCTGCGTGATCAGAAGTACGGTCTGCGCAGCCACCACAAAGTGCTGCACACGGGAAAAACACATGCCGGACGCGATCAGCAGTTTCGGTACATCGCAGCCCAGCGGAAGGATTTCCGCTCCAGAGGTGAGCCGCGAATCAGCGTCGATACGAAGAAGAAGGAACTCGTGGGCCAGTTCAAAAACGATGGTCAAACGTGGTGTCAGGAAGGAGAGAAAGTCAACGATCACGACTTTGCATCGGACGCGTCAGGCCGCGCGGCACCGTATGGCGTTTACGATCCGGAACGGAACGAGGGTCATGTCTGCGTGACGACCTCCAGCGACACAGCAGACCTGGCCGTGGATGCCGTCAGAGACTGGTGGCGTCTCAACCAGCCGCACTATCCCCAGGCGAAGCGTCTGATGATCGAGGCCGATAGTGGCGGCAGCAATGGAGCGAGTTCACGGCGGTACAAGAAAGGTCTGCAGGACTTTGCCGATGAGACCGGGCTCGAGATCACAGTCTGTCATTACCCGCCGGGAACATCTAAATGGAATCCGATTGAGCACCGACTCTTCAGCCAGATTACAGCCACCTGCTTCGAGCAAACTTACCTGACCGGGCTGAAAGTCTCAAAAGCTGAATTCAAAAACATCCAACTCACCCGACACGACGTCTGTCCCCAATGGAATTACACCATCCGGCCACACCCGGAAAACACGGAGTAGTTTTTGGACGGGTTCAGAGTTGAGCTACACGTCCTGACCGCTTCTTTTCCCCGATCCATTTTTTCCAAACCGATGTTTCGGTCGCGCTATCGGTGCCCGCATTTGATAAATTCATGATTCACACATAGCAGCTTTTATTACAGGGAGCTTCAAAACCTGCGTGAACCGGTTTTCCAGGAACAAAACTGTTCGCAATTCCGACCACAATGCTGGTAGACTCCACCTGCAGCCTCAGACCATAAGGCTGAAAAACCTGGTCATTCGTGATTCAATTGCCCCTGATCGGTCGTGGCGATTTCCCGCCACAGGGCGACCATGCATCGAGTTTTACCCACCTGCTCCTGCCTTCTCAATTCCCTCCTTTGCAGGCTCATTGAACCATGAGATGCGTTGTAGAGTCCTCCTCTGTCTCCTCTGAGCACGTTCCGCGAATCTTGCCGGGAGTTTCGAGCGGTGGTCCGAAGTCAATCAACAGCATTCGGTCCTCATTCGGCTGCCTGCTGCTGCTGTGCATGGTTGGAATTCAGGCTTTGGTGGCCGCTGCGCCAAGTGCGGCCGATGAGGGCCTGAACCCGGAACAAACTGAATTCTTTGAATCGAAGATTCGTCCGGTGCTCGCCGCCCATTGTTATGAATGCCACTCGGGAGAAACAGCAACTCCCAAAGGCGGACTTCGTCTGGATCTTCGCGAGACCACTCTTGCTGGCGGCGATTCTGGTCCCGCGGTCATTGCCGGTCAACCTGCTGAAAGTCCGCTGCTGCAGGCGCTGCGATACGAGAGCGTCGAGATGCCGCCGAAAGGCAAACTGCCGGACACGGTAATCGCCGACTTTGAACGCTGGATACAAATGGGCGCACCGGATCCAAGAACGGAAGTGGCAACAAAGAAAGTCACTGGAATCAACTACCAGAAGGCGCTTGAGTTCTGGGCTTTCAAACCTCCGGTTCGAGTTCCACTTCCGGACGTAGTCAATTCTGCATGGGCGCGAAGCGATATCGATTACCTCGTGCTGAGTGAACTGGAAAAGCGAGGTTTGAAACCAGCGATCGAAGCGGATCGCAGGACGCTCATTCGAAGACTGTACTTCGATCTGGTCGGCCTGCCTCCGGAACCCGAAGCTGTTGATTCGTTCGTCAACGACATCTCCACCGATGCCTATGAAAAAGTCATCGACGGTTTGCTGGCGTCTCCGCATTATGGCGAACGCTGGGGACGTTATTGGCTCGATCTTGCGCGATTCGCCGAAGATCAGGCCCACACGTTTCAGGCCAGAATGTATCCGCAGGGTTATCTGTATCGCGACTGGGTTGTCAGAGCTTTGAATGATGACATGCCCTACGATCAGTTTCTGCGCCTTCAGATTGCCGGTGATCAGATCGACTTGCCTGAGGCCCATCGCCACCGCGCAGCGCTGGGATTGTTTGCACTGGGACCGGTTTACTATCAGGACAACGGCGAACAGGAAAAAGCTCAGGCTGATGAATGGGATGATCGCATCGACACGCTGATGCGAGGAACTCAGGCGCTGACGGTATCCTGCGCGCGATGCCATGATCACAAATTCGATCCGATCTCCACCGCGGACTACTATGCTCTGGCGGGAATCTTCGCGAGTTCCGAGTATCGCGAATTGCCGGCTGTTCCCGAAGAAACGGTGGCTGCCCGAGGGTTGGCGGATCGAGCCGTGCAGGCGAAGCAGCTTGAGATGGACACTCTGTTTGCGACACAGGCGCCAGCCGCCAGACAGAAACTGACTTCGAGCATACCGGTCTATATGCAGGCCGCGTGGTTGGCAATTCAGTCGAAGGATTCCGACAGGAAAAAAGTGACTGAGAAAATTGCAAGCGACAACAAATTGAATCACGAACTTCTCCAGCGCTGGGTCGCCTGGCTTTCCGACGACACCGGTTCTGGTGCGAATGGAAACGAACGCCGTTATCTGACGGAGTGGCACGCATTTCGTCAGTCGCACAGTGAAGCATCCCGCAGTGCCGCCCACGCTTCATCGCAAGTGACTCAGATTGGCGAACGACTGCGAGCGCAGGCAGAATCGCTGTTGCCTCGGCGCGAATCTCTTCGCAAACAGTTCGGCGACAATTTCGCCTTCGTTTCTGCCGAAGATCGAATGGTCGTTGAGCCTGGCATTATTCCGCTGGGAAACCTGTTCGATGACAAAAAAGGCGCATTGCTGACATCGGCGCTGGCGTCAGACCCGTTTCGATCGACGGCGACATCAGCCAGCCTTGGGGTCGATCGTGTTCTGCTTGGCTGGGGAGGAACGGCTGAGATCGCGGCGGGCGTTCGCTTTGATTTTCGATCGACCGGCAGCGATTCGCGTCGACATGGGGACGTCACAAACGACGGATGGTCGATCGAAGGCGGCATTCAAACCCTTGGCAAAAGCTGCAGTGCCACTATCGGCCGAACAAAACAGGGGATCGGCATGCACGCCAACGCGCTGATCACATTTAATCTGGATGAAATTCGTCGCTCGGGATTAATCCCTGCGTCGCAGTTGATGGTGTTTCGGGTGGACAAGGCCGGAATCAACGATGACTCTTTTGGCGCGGGATCCAGTGTCCACTTTGCCGTGGTCGTCTCAAAACCGCAGTCGAAGCCAAGCGAGTTTGACTCCATCATCGCAGCATACCTTGATGGTAAACCGGCAACCATCGAAGAAAACGATGCTGTCTATTCCTTCTCGGGTGAAATGCCCCCGGCCATTGTTCCCGATGGACGTTTCGTTTCATTCGAGGTTTCGATTCCGCCTGAAGCCCGATCCATCACGATCGCCACCACCGGGGCTCAGATTTCTGAAACGGAAAACACGATCAGCAGTGACCACGCGGTGTTGTCAAATGCGCGGCTGACCTGGGACGTGTCAGCCGAGGAGCTTGCCAGTTCAGAAACAGTCCAGCCACTGGACTCGCTTTCCGAATCCGAACGCGAATTGTTGCAATCTGATGCCTTGTTCCTGTCGGAACTGTTCGACGATCGCGGCGTTCTGGGGCTCGCTCCCGATCAGATTGAGCCGTTGCTGGAAGGCGAACCGGCAAAATCTCTGGCTCAGATGAAAAGTCGGCTGGAGGAACTCAGGAAGGAATCCGCCGCCATCAACATTCCGATGGCCCATTCACTGGTTGAAGGGACATTCCGTGACGCAAAGATCTACCTGGCGGGCGATCCAAAAAAGAAAGGCGATGTTGCGCCTCGCGCGTTTCCGGCGATCTTTACGTCAGGAGAACGTGAGCCGTTTCAGCCTTCCGGAAGTGGGCGACTTGAGCTTGCCGATGCGATCGCTTCACCGCGAAACCCTCTGACAGCTCGCGTGATTGCAAACAGAGTCTGGGCCGGGCATTTCGGTTTCGGACTGGTTCGAACGCTGAGTAACTTCGGGCAGCTCGGAGAACGTCCGAGTCATCCGGAGCTGCTGGATTACCTTGCCGTCAGCCTGATCAAATCGGGATGGTCGCTCAAGGCATTGCACCGTCAGATTCTGCTGTCGGCCACGTATCGGCAGAGCAGTTCCGGAGACGAAGCGAACCAAACCGTGGATCCCGAAAACCGACTGCTCTGGAAAATGAATCGTCGGCGTCTGGAGGTCGAACCGTGGCGAGATGCTGTGCTGTCCGTTTCCGGCAGGTTGAATCGTGAGATCGGCGGGGCGTCGTCAGAGCTCAACGGTCATCACGACCGACGAACGCTGTACGGCTACGTCAGTCGGCATCGTCTGAATGACCTGCTGCGGCTGTTCGATTTTCCCGACCCCAACATCACTTCCGGAGAACGATCGGTGACAACTGTTCCCCTGCAGCAGTTGTTCGTGCTGAACAGTGATTTCATGATCGTGCAGGCGAAGGCGCTTGCCGCAAGACTGTCGCGCGAGGCGGAATCGGATGCAGATCGGATCAACCGATCGTTTCAGTTGCTTTACGGTCGCCTGCCGACCGATGACGATCATAAGGTGTCGCTCGCTTTCCTGCAGGAGCCATCTCCTGAAGCCGGTGATTCGCTGTCGCCGCTTGAACAGTACTGTCTGGCCATGCTGGGGACGAATGAGTTTGTTTATGTGGATTGATGGGGAAATATTGGCGAGCGGCTGGGCGTGAGCCCTCCGTGTTGTGTCCAGTGCGGTTGCTCGGAGGGCTGACGCCCTGCCGCTCGCCGGAACGAAAAGGTGAACTTAAACATGAATCAATATTCCATGTTGGCTTCGCAATATTCATCCCGTCGAGAAATGCTGGCTCGTACTGCGGCCGGATTCGGGATGGTGGGTCTCGCGGGCGTTTGCGCCGCGGAACAACAGGCGGAGAGTCCTCTGACTTCAAAGCCATCGCATTTTCCCGCTCGTGCAAAGCATGTGATCTTCCTGTTCATGAACGGAGGGCCGTCACATGTTGACACCTTCGATCCGAAGCCGGAACTAAAGACCCAGGCCGGCAAGCCGGGGCCAGGCGGCAATTACATGCCGTCTCCATTCACATTCAAAGCGATGGGTGAAAGCGGCATTGAAGTCAGCGAACTGTATCCACATGTCGGTAAATGCATTGATGACATCTGCGTCGTTCGATCCATGTACACGAGCACTCCAAATCACGAGCCGGGGTTGTTCATGATGAACTCTGGAAACCAGCAGCCTATTCGGCCGTCTCTGGGGTCCTGGCTCAGTTATGGCCTGGGAACTGAGAATCAGAACCTTCCAGGCTTTGTCGTGTTGTGTCCAGGCAAGCCGGTTGTCGGCCCGGCGTTGTGGTCGAACAGCTTTCTTCCCGGAATCTTCCAGGGGACACATGTCGACAACGGAAAAATTGATCCGACCAAAGTGATCGGTCATTTGCAGAATACCGCTGTGACAACTCTGAGCCAGCGGCGTCTGCTCGATCTGATGCAGCAGATGAATCAGAAGCATCTGGAGCGACGGTCGCAGGATTCTCAGCTGGAAGCAAGAATTCAGTCTCTGGAAATCGCCTATCGAATGCAGTCCGAAGCTCAGGAGGCGTTCGATATCGGCCGCGAGTCCGAGTCGATTCGTAAAGGTTACGGTTCCGGCGAGTTTGCGGACGGATGCCTGATCGCCCGCCGACTTGTGGAACGCGGAGTCCGCATGGTGCAGGTGTATTACGGCAGCGGGCAACCGTGGGATGCACATGGAGACATCATGGATCATCGCCGCGACGCATTGAAAAGCGATCAGCCGATTGCCGCTTTGATTGCCGACCTTAAGTCACGAGGCCTGTTCGAGGAGACGCTGATTGTGTGGGGTGGTGAATTCGGACGAACTCCGACGGCTCAGGGCGACAAGGGCCGTAATCACCACGCGACCGGCTTCAGCATGTGGCTCGCCGGTGGCGGAATTCGCGGCGGCATGGTCTACGGAGCAACCGATGATCTGGGTGTTAAGGCGGTCGAGAATCGTATGAGCATCCATGACCTGCATGCGACGATCCTGCATCTGATGGGCATCAATCATGAAGAGCTCACGTACCGCTATTCCGGCCGCGACTTTCGACTAACGGACGTGTACGGCAACGTGGCTCACGACATCATTGCGTGACAATGCGCCGCACCTCCTTGATCCTGCAGTGAGCGGGACATGCCGACCATACTCCAACAACAGAAAATACCTGCGGTCACCGCATAGCGCAGGCAGCCGTGGTTTTCTGTCTCCCGGTCAGCGTGATTGCATCAAACAGGCTGTCATCTTTCACTTCAGAATTTCAAATATCCCGGTGAATACGGAAAACTGCGGCTTCGTTAACGGTAATCCGACCTGACTCAGGTCGGGCGCTGACCCCTGACCCCTTTTTTACCTGACAAAGTACCAGCCGCCGGGATTGAGCTGACGGCGCCATTCCGATCACTCGGAATCGTAACGGCCTGTCGCGCGCAGAATGCCAGCAAATTTTCCGAGTGTCAACAGCGATTCCGCACGATTCGCCTGAATTCGGGTTGCTGACCAGGTGTTTCTGCAGTCGATGCTTGACACCTGCCGCATACAAAATAC
This sequence comes from Planctomycetaceae bacterium, assembly GCA_037719765.1. Lineage (GTDB taxonomy): Bacteria > Planctomycetota > Planctomycetia > Planctomycetales > Planctomycetaceae > SXXK01. The sequence goes on along the minus strand of JBBJME010000007.1, from coordinate 1,149 downwards.
GCTGTATCGTTACCAACCGTTCAGGATCGACGGAATCCTCTTCCGTTTCCAGCTGCGTTTTTCTGAACACGACCACCATCGATCGACACGAAGTCGATGCCCACCTAACTTGCCGGAGTGACCGCATGAAGTTCGCTCAGTATTCTACTGCGTTGATTACCTTCTTCGCTGCGCTGTATCTCTCAGGGTCATTTGCAGTCGCTGCAGATGCGAGGATCGAATTGAGTCCGCTGGGCGCAGGCGATACGATCGCGATTCGCAGTCGTGACGCGCGACAGCAACTGATCGTCACCGCAGTTGCCGAAGACGGCAAACAAGCTGACGTGACACGTGATGCCGCATGGGTCGTGTCCGATCCCGCGGTGCTGATGGTCGATTCCACCGGCATGGCGGTCCCGTCCGCCGACGGCGACATCACCGTCACCGCGACGTACGGTGACAAGACCGCAACTGCTCATGTGACGGTCAGCGGTTTCGCTCAGCCCATGCCGATCAATTTTCGAAATCAGATCGTACCAATCTTCACGAAGCTGGGATGCAACGGTGGTGGTTGTCACGGCAAGTCCGGAGGTCAGAACGGGTTCAAACTCTCGCTCCTTGGATTCTATCCGGAAGACGATTTTGAATTCCTCCGCAAAGAATCCCGCGGTCGCCGAATCTTTCCTGCCATCCCGGGTGAAAGTCTGCTGATCAGGAAAGCAGTCGGACGCAGTCCACACGGTGGCGGCAAGCGGATGGAAACCGGAAACTACGAATACAATCTGCTGGTGCAATGGATCGAACAGGGGATGCCATACGGTGCCGACACCGATCCCTCTGTGACCGGAATCCGCTGTGTGCCGGAGACACGCACGATGAAACAGAAGTCGCAGCAACAAATCGCCGTGATTGCCACCTACAGTGATGGGACAACCGAAGACGTCACACGCATGGCACTGTTCGAGCCGAACGAAGCTGAGATGGCGGAATGCTCATCGACAGGGCTTGTGAGTACGCTCGACCTAGCTGGCGAAGTGGCCATCATGGCTCGTTATCAGGGACAGGTTGCCACGTTTCGAGCGACCGTTCCTCTGGGGGCGGACACGTCCAACATGCCGGAGCCGATCAATCTGGTCGACACGGCAGTTTTTGGCAAACTCAAGCAACTCG
>JBBJME010000385.1:0-5543 GCA_037719765.1 Planctomycetaceae bacterium | reverse complement strand
GTTGGCGACTCGCGTTTGATTCAGTTCCCATGTGCCGTTGCCGTCGTTGTCCTGTTTGAATGTCTTCCAGTTGCCGGTGCCATCCAGTCCCCATTGCTGCTCAAACGTGCCGCTGGTGATCGCCGTCTGAGTTCCGTTCAGCGTGCCGCGTTTCTGATCCGTTAAGCGGTACAGTCCATCGTAGCTGTACAGTTCGTCATAGCCCGTGAGTACGCCGTCCTTTCGCCATGTGCGATTCGACGCCCGGTCGTAGCCGTACTGGATTTGCGCCAGCGTCGTGGTGCCTTTCTGCCACAGACCGTTGTCGACTCGGCCAAAGCGATCGAGTCCCGAGTAGATGTCGCCTGTGTTCGGATCGTTCGTGCTGCCGTACAGAGTCCAGCTGATCCCCGGCTGAGCGGACGCCGCATTCACAAAGCCCGAAGCACCCAGATACTGGTAGCTGGCGAGCGTGACGCCGGTATCCGTCATCGATTCAATCCGGCTGGAGGCGTCGTTGATATCATTTGCCGTGCCGTAACCCATGCTGACAATGCGACCGTTTGGGTATGTCATCCCCGTCATGCGGATCGTATTGGCTGCTCCGTCCGCGTAGCCGTACTGCACTTTCGGTGACGTGGATGTGTTCACGCTGCTGCTGTGAGCCTGATACGACACTGTCTGCTGCCCGAAGTCGTTGTACGCATTCTGCACCTGGTTTTGCACACTGCCGAATCCCACACGAGGATCGTCCCATGTCGTGACCGTCAGGAGCATCCCGCGCGATTCGTAAACCGTCGACAGACGGCGAGCCGTTCCGACGGCACTTGTGCCCAGCGAAAGGACTCGATCATGAATCTGTCGTCCGAGTCCGTCGTAATCATACGCATGCTGACAGCCGCGTTGATCGGTGACAAGCGTCTGCTGCCCCTGACGGTTGTAGCCGTACGTGACGACGTCACCGTTCGTGCCGTCCGAATCCGGATAGCGCACAACTCGCAACAACTGGCTGGAAGCGATCCCGGAATTCGCCAGCGTGGTGCCATAGGTATAAATGGTCTGCTGATTGCCGGTGTCGCTGTTGGACGCGGTGAGCGTGAAGACTTGGCCGTCAGCCGTGTAAGCTGTCCATGTGGTGCGATTCTGATCGGCGTTTGTTCCACCGGGAACGTAGTTTTCGATCTGGATCACCTGACGTCCGGCATCATCGTAGGTCAGCCGCGTTTCGGTGTTCTGCGGATCGAGCGTCGAAAAGACTTCGCCATCGTCGTTGTAGCTGGTGGTGCTGACCAAAATTGTGTCCGATCGTGTCGGGACAGTCGCCGGACGTGTGAAGGCCGAACCGCCGTTGGTGCCGTAATCTGCTGAGGCAAATTGCCGTCCGACTCCATCGATCCATGAGGCCGAGAGTCTAATTATTGTTGGATGGCACCATGAATATGCCAAGAATTTTGCCTCACTGATGCAATCGTTGTCCAGCATCCAAAACAAAGAGACCTGACCCTTTTGTTTTGCCCTTTTGTTTTGGCCGATTTTATTATCTGCTGTCAGCGTTCCATTCTGTTTAGCATCGACTTCAACAGTCAACTGCTGAGTTTCGTCGCGTAGCATCTTAACTGGGATCTCTCGTGCCGCAAGTACCATCGCATCGACTTCTTCGTCCGCAATCCCATTGACTGGCAATTGTAAATAGTGAGTGAGTTCAAACGGACAGAACCATACTCTTGGAAGTGGTTCTGTCCGAAAACACCATCACGGATTTTCAAAATTCAGTGGCCAGGCTGAGATCCGGTGATTAGAATCCTGAAAACATCCTTGATCATTGTTCCATTGCAGGATTTCGGGGGGCCATCGACTCCAGTTCAACTGCAGGCGCACACCAGGCTCGTACTCGTAAATGCCGGAATCAACACCGGGTCTCTCGAAACGACCATCATTCCACAGCACGATCTTGCGGGATTCACCTACCCAGTCGGGGTGATCAACTGCAAAAACGGCTAATTGGTCAGCCGTCGTGCGATTGATGTGCAAGTCATAGTCATATTTTCGTGGATGAACATAATGCTCGTGTCTGGACGATTCGTGATGCCATTGATGCAACAGGCCATCGTCACGTTCTCGTTCGACAATCGTCAGCGAGTTGAGTTTCTCGTGGAAGAGGTTGTCTTCGCCACCCCAACTGAAAAATTCGGGGATGCCGCCACTGCGCTCCATCAGGTCACGCGTGAGAAATGAAAGCCCGTGAGTAAAGTCGTCGAAATTCTGTTGTTTACCTTCAATATCGAGATGTAGAAACATGGGAAAGCGAGCGACGCCGCGCTCAATTGCACTCAGTCCACGCTTCAATGCCTCTGGGAGAACAAGCACATCGGCATCTGTCAGGAAGAGCCGATTACAGCTTGCATGTCGGGCCGCCACATTTAGCCCGCGCCCACGGGAAAAATTCCCGTCCACGAGGACGATCTTCACGCTCAGGTTACCAGCAGACAGCAGCCATTGCGACAACGGCCAATCATCCGAATGGAAATCAGCCACGATCAATTCGATTGGGTCAACTTCTTCCGCCAGATCTGAAATGGCTCGGACAGTGCGGGGAAACAAGTCCAGGATGCGTCCATCATACAGGATTCGAGATCTGTTCTTCAGCGAGATGCAAATCGAAATAATTGGCGAAAAAGGATCCGGAGTGAACCGCGAAATTGCTTCCGGGCTGTGTATCCCATGCCGTCTGATCTGGAGATCACAGGCCGTTTTCAGGACTTCGTCCTGTGCGGCTTGAGGTTCGATTGAAAGTATCCCGGGGTTGGCGTCGAGCGGCTCTCGACCTCCACCGATTGACATATGTTGATATTGGGACGAACATCGGACTATGTAGAACCGATCCGTCCTTGCAATCGGATGAGCCGGAAAATCGACTCCCAACAGCCGCCCGAATGCCGAGCAAAGGACCGAATCTTCGCCAACATTCTGCGGAGGATATTTGCCTGCCTGCTCCCAAAGATGCTTCGTGAAGGTGACTGGTCCATGGCTAACCCAATCAGGCACAGCACGATTGTCATGCAAATCCTTCTCGCCCCAGTATGCCAGAAACTCGGCAGGGCGATAGAAGGGCGTCTGAAGGCGCACCATTTCCCGCCAGGACCAGGAGAGTCGCCAGGGAAGTGAGATGTCGTCATCATCCCACACGGCGATAATCTCGCCTTGCGCCATTTCGATCGAGGCATTCCGTTTTTCTCCCAGCGTCTGAAACCGATCAGGGACGTTAAATATCCTGACACACGGCTGATCTCCTGTATAGATCTGGCCGGGACAATCGTTCAGCACGATGAGTTCTTTGTTCGGGTAGTCCTGCTGCAGGAAACAGGCAACAGCTTCCGGGACATATGCTGGCCTGCCAAACGTCGGCATTACACAACTGATGAGCGGGCATTTGGAGTTAATTTGCAGATCGACTTTCACGTTGATTTCGCTCCACTATTGCAACCACTCAGAGTTAATCCTCGGTGACCGAACCTCGCTCCTTCGTCTTCCGTCACAATCACCTGTGATCAGGATTCAGCGATTCAGCAACATGATTCTTGATCGAATTCTGGCGACGGACGATCACCTGATACGCCTTATGAATCACTTCGATTTCCATGCTCCACAATTGCAGAAATACATCAATGGCATCGCGTGGACGAAACTCGACGGGGCCACTCCATTGATAATCGTCAAAAATCAACAGTCCACCAGGTTTCAATACAGACCAGCAAAGCGCCGCGTCGGTTAGGACATCTCTTGCCTCGTGACTGCCGTCAATGTAGATGAGATCAAATGATTCCTCGATAGTCTTAAGACATGTCAAGGATTCTCCTAGGTATTCAGTCACTTGCGAACTGCGACCTGTCTCAGAAATGTTGGCTCGAAATCGCCGCCGCACTTCACGTGATTCCCATAGATCCACGCAGCTGAGCCGGGATTCAGGATCCGTCACGATGTTCTCAAGCATCCACACCGCACTACGACCTTCGTGGCTTCCGATCTCCAGAATTTGCAGTGGTTGAACTGCCAGGGGGACTACGTACTGTGACCAGACAGGAATGTTATGAGAAAACCAGTCGGAAGTGAATTCCATAATGAATACTCAGGAAAGTTGCAGGACGCCTTTGTAAAAGTCAGTGGCGGTTGAACGCCAATTCTACAGGGCGGTTCATGATTCCAGTAGAGCCCTTCGATGAAATACCATTGTCTGGTGTTCCATTTCTTCGAATGAAACGAGGCACAGTGTTTCGCGTTGCCGCGACACTTGCTCGAGAATATCAGCTCGTTCCTGAATCGCAGATGCAATTTCCTGGACACTGAGATTGATGCAATCCACAAAACTCTCAGGCTCAAACCAAACTCCGGCCTGAGGATCACCTGCATACAGCGGCACAGCCCCCACGAAGACTGAGTCAAATAGTTTCTCTGTCAGATAGCCTGGAAATGTCTCGTTCTCAAAGCAGAGGTGGTGTGTGAATCGGCTGATGAAGCGAAGCTTGCCTTCGTAACCCGGTGACACATCATGATAGGCGACCAGAGAATCTGATGGGGCACCGACCTGCATTGCGGTACTGGCATGAACGGGCACATAATGAGAAAGGGCATGGGCAAGATCAAATCGCTTTCGAGCCAAACTTCCCCAACTGCTGTTGCTCATGACAACAGACACACCAAACTCTTTTTTGTTCTGCCAGAGCGACTGAAGTGCGACGTTCCTTCGGTCGCGATAGTCTGCCCAATAGAAGTAAAAGAAAGGCTGCCACAGTGCCCGAGGATGGTCAATTCGAGGGACGCCCACAAACCATCGGGCACGTCCGCCTCCACGACTATCCTCCCAGTTAAAGTGATCTTCCTCCCAATGAATGGACTGCAGGCATTCGCCCGAAATTAGTACGTCAAATATTTCGGTTGATCGACCGAAAACACTGCCGATCGTTATCGCATGATGAGCCAGGCCAGCGACTAGAAATCGATGGGACGCTACATCATCGTCGAAACAAAATCCTGGCCAGAAATTTGTGAAATTCGGGTTCATGCTGATCAGCTGGAGAGTGCCAGTTCCTGGACTTTATTTCCGGATGTTGAACTGAGGGGCAGGCCAGTCTCGACGGGACATTCCCTTCGCTCACTTTCGACGCCCCTTTCACATCATCGGCAGCAGGATGAGGTTTTGAACATGATACATCTGTGCGGTGGTCCAGTCAAAGCGATATCCGGCATACAGCGTCTCGAAGCCGACCGTTGAGGCACTCTGTACGACGGCTGCACCGGTCATGAAGACCGGTGAACCATACGCCGAGTACGCAAACCGTTCGGTGACGGCTCCTGTGATGTCGCAGATGGCGACCGTATTCCAGTTGCCGTCCTGCATGGCGTAGCGGCGTTCGTTGATCGTGCCGTTGTTGGCGGTGGAGCGATCTCGCAGAATCAGGTCGTCGATGTATCGCAGACCCCACACGAAGAGGTAAAAGGTGTCAGAAGAGGTAAAAGGTGTCAGGAACGAATGGCACTGTCGGGATGTTGCTTAGCGCGTAGTCTGG
>JBBJME010000143.1:0-18365 GCA_037719765.1 Planctomycetaceae bacterium | reverse complement strand
GAGGGGATGCGGACAGCCTACAAGGCAGCGCTCTGCTCGCCGGACGTTCTCTTTCTACAGGAAACTCCCGGTCGACTCGATGACTGGGCACTCGCCTCGCGCTTATCGTACTTCCTGTGGAATTCCGCACCGGACGACGAACTGCGCGCCCTCGCCGAGAAAGGAAATCTGCGGGATCCAGGCGTGCTCCGCGGCCAGGTGGAACGGTTGCTGACCGACGCCAGGGAGGAACGGTTCGACGACGACTTTCTCGATCAGTGGTTGGACTTGCGGGACATCAACCAAACCAGCCCCGACGCCAGCCTGTACCCCGAATTCAACCCGTGCTTGCGCGACTCCATGGTGGCGGAATCGCGGGCGTACTTTCGCGAGTTATTGGACAAAGACCTTGGCGTGGCCCACATTGTGCATTCCGACTTCGCCATGCTCAATCAAAAGTTGGCCGAGCACTACAACATTCCCGGCGTCGTTGGCGCGGCGATCAGCCGCGTGCCCCTGCCCCCCGATAGCCATCGCGGCGGATTATTGACGCAGGCCAGCATGCTCAAGCATACCGCGAACGGCTCGGTCACCTCACCCGTAAAGCGCGGCGCCTGGGTGCAGCGGAAGACTCTTGGTCAGCCGCCGGAGCCGCCGCCCCCCAACGTTCCGGCAATCGAGCCGGACATTCGCGGCACGACGACGATTCGCGAACAGCTTGCCAAACACCGCTCCGACCCCGCCTGTGCCTCCTGCCATCGGCAAATGGATCCGCCCGGATTCGCCCTGGAGAGCTATGATGTGATTGGCGGCTGGCGGCAGAATTATCGGGCGATCACGCCCGGCGAAGGCAAATACCGCCAGGGATTGCCGGTGGACCCATCGGGAGAAATGGCCAGCGGTCGTGCCTTCGCCGACATCGAGCAGTTCAAGAAACTGCTGTTGGACGACGAACGGCAATTGGCCCGCAACTTCGTGGGTCAACTGCTCACGTACGCCACGGGAACGCCCGCCAGCTACGCCGATCGCGGCGCTGTGGAACAAATCCTTGATCGTGCTAAACCCGCAAATTACGGATTAAGCACTTTGCTGCATGAACTTGTGCAGAGTCCCCTGTTTCGGAACAAGTGAGACCCACACCGATGAACCCCAATACACGAAGATGGATTGCCGTTTCAAAGCGGTTCCAAGTGTGGGCGCTGGCCCTGGCCGTAGCGGTGGTCGCCGCCAGCCCAGCCCAGACCCAAGATGTCGAGGCAAAGGAGAAGACGGCCGTTTTCGTGCGGTTTAAAGTGACCGATCCGCAGGGCGAGCGCTTCACGGTGAAGACCGGAGGCATGTCGCATGGCGGCGGCGGCACTTGGACTTTCCCGGTCGTCGCGGTCGAAACCAACGGCGGGGCGTGGAGCGAATGGATCGACTTGGGCATGTGGTCCTGGGGCGGGCTGAACAAGCCGCCGCGCAGCGGCGGCGTGGCGGAATGGCAATCCATGACGTTGTCCGTCGCTCGAACCGGACCGAAGGAAGATCCGATTCAGTGCTGCGCGCTCGAAGTGCAAATCGCCGATAAGCCTGATGAGAAGAACGCGGTTCATTCCTTCACGGAGCGGAGCGCGACCGCGACGATCGGTTTCCTGGTGCCGTATCCGCTGCGCGAGCACGCCAAGGAATTCGAGACCGGCAGCCAGATGGCCGCGCGCCATCTGGCCTGGGCTAAAGAGGCGACGGGCGACAAACCGATCACGCTCAAGAAGTTCAACGTCATCAGCTCCGTCGGCCATTACGATTCGGCCCTGGCGCGTCAGGAATACGAAGTGCTTCGCCGGCTTGGGTTCAACGTGAGTCATTCGATCTATGGCATGCGGGAGTCCGCCGCCATGCTCAGCGACGCCGGTCTACGGCCGTTCGCCGCCACCAATCAAGATTTGGGAAACCAGTTTCACGTCGCCGATCCCGCGCTGGCAATCGAGCGCTGGGGCAAGTTCAAGGAGCACGTGCTCGGTCCCGCCCTGGCCACGCAGGAGGGCAAGAAGCTTTATCAGAACTTGGCGTACTTCGGAATTTCCGACGAAATCGCCTGCACCGGCTTCGCGGAAGTGGAGCCGGCGAAGGTCAACGCATGGTTTCGGGCATACCTGCGCGACTGGGGCGTTGCCGATGCCGACCTGGGCAGACCCATGAGCGAAGCGGAGTTCCCCCTGGCGACCATGTACATCAAAGGCATGCCCCGAGAGGGAGACCTGCCGACGCGTAAGTTGGCTTACCACGCGGCCAAATTCGGGCAGTGGTGGTCGGCCAAGCAGCTGCGGCAAAGCAGTGATCTGATTAAGGGGTCGTTACCCGCGATGAAGACGCAGGCGATGCCGTGCGATCACCCCTTCCTCGGGTCATGGGGGCCGCCGCTCTTTCTCGGCATGAGCCCCAACCTGCTCGACTTCTTCGAGCTGGGCCGGCAGCGTTCGGTCGATCAACTCGCGGTAGAACTGGATCGGCCTCAACCACATGTATGGCCCGAGTGCCACTGGACGGGGCACAAACCTCGCCTATTACACCGCCGTCTTGCGCCAGCCGCCCAGCGCGCACCCGCCCAGCAGCCCATCGCGCTCGGCAGTTTCATCACGCCCAGCGACGACCGCTACCTGCGGCTGAAGGCCTATTCCGGGCTTGGCCAGGGCTTGAAGTCGTTCTACTACTGGGATTACGGCCCGACCTATCTCGCGACGGAGAATTACTGGTCCGACCTCCGCAGCCAGTACGACGGCATCGCCAAGGTCAACCGCGCGCTGGAGAAATCCGAGGAGGTGCTTTATCCCGCGCAGCCGGTCCGGGATCCCGTGGCGATCCTCTACTCGGTCAGCCACGACTACTGGCACACCGATGATCCCGCGGCGTTCGTCGAGAAGCGGCTGCTCTGGCACGCCCTCCGGCACCTCCACGTCCAGCCGGATTTCCTTCGCGAAGAAGAGGTTGCGGCGGGAGAACTCAAAAACTACAAGGTGCTCTACATCGCCGACTGGTGCGTGAGCCGGAAGGCATCGGCGGCGATTGACGAGTGGGTGCGAGCGGGCGGGGTACTCTATCTCTCGGCCGGGGCCGCGACGCGCGACGAGTTCTATGAGCCTTACGTGCCGGCGTTCGCGGCCGACCTCTGGCCGAAGGACGCGGCGCAACGCCTCGTGAGCGAGCGGTCGGCCAAGAAGGAATTCGCTCTCGGGACCAGCCACTCCTACAATGAGCGCACGGATTTGCCCACCATCCGGCCACTGGCGAAAGCCACCGTCAACGTCAGCGACCAGAAATTCGATCTGCCGGTCATCGGCGTCCGCCTCGACTTGCTTCCGAAAGTGGTGAACCCGATCGCGGTCTTCGACGACGGGGCACCGGCCGGCGCGGTCGTGGCGCACGGACGCGGGCAGGTGGTCGGTCTGGGGTTTTTACCGATGCTCGCCTACGGCCAACTCGCCGGATTCAAGCCGACCACACTCGAAGAGAAGTGGCCGGCGGACCCTCGGGCGCTGGTCAGCCTTGCGCTCGACACCGCCAAGGTCACCCCCACGGCCAGGGCGAGCGCGCCGGTCGTCGAAGTGAACCTGCTGAGGGCCCGCAGGGTTCGGCTCTGGTACTCGTCAATTACACGTATCAGCCGATCAAATCGCTGACGGTGGACCTGAAACTGTCGGGCGTGACGCACGCCGCCAGCACGGAAGGCATGCCCGTGAGCCTTCAGCAGACCGCTGAGGGCGTGCGCTTGACGCTGCCGCTGGACTGGGCGGATATTATCGTTCTGACCCCAAAGTAAAGGCCTTGCCCGGCCGCTACGGTCCCCGATCGGGATGTCGTGCGAAATCTGTTGAATGAATAGTCCATCTCGGAGAACGTTGATGAACCCGATCTATCACGCTCCTCGCTTGCTCCCGCTTTCCCGCCGCGCGCTTCTGCGTGGAGCCGGAGTTGCGCTCTCGCTGCCGCTGCTGGATGCGATGACTCCCGCTTTCGCCACCGCGGCGGACAGGGCCGCCACCAGGTCGCCGCGGCGGATGTTGGCCATCGAAACGAACATGGGCATTCTGCCGCAACACTTCTTTCCCGAACACGCCGGCAAGGATTACCAACTCACGCCCTATCTGGAAATTCTCAAGGATTTTTGCAACGACTTGACCGTGTTCAGCGGCGTATCGCATCCAGATGTCGACGGCGGGCATCAAGCCGAAACCGCCTTTCTCACCGCCGCTCCACATCCTGGCGGCGGAGCGTTTAAGAACACCATTTCGCTCGACCAGGTCGCCGCCGAGCGAATCGGCGCACTTTCGCGATTTCCGTCGTTCACTTTGGCGGTGGGGCACGGCGGACCCTACACGTTGTCGTTCACGCGGAGCGGAGTCGCGATTCCCGCGGAGCGCAGCCCCGCCGCGCTGTATCGGCGGATGTTCGTGCAAGGCACGCCGCAGGAAATCGATTCGCGCATTGAGGACTTACGGGTTGGCCGGAGCGTGCTCGACTTCGTAAGCGATAGCGCGAAACGTTTGCAGCGCGACCTTGGCCCGCGTGATCGCGAACGGCTGGAGCAGTATTTCGGTTCGGTCCGCGATTTGGAGCAGCAGTTCGTCAGCTCGGAAGCCTGGGAGCGGCGTCCCAAACCCACGACAACCGCGCCGCAACCGCAGGATATCGCCGACGAAAAGCGCCTCATTGATCGCACGAAGCTAATGCTGGATATGATCCGCTTGGCGCTCGAAACCGATTCCACGCGGCTGATCACGCTGTTCATCAATCCTCTGGGCGTGCTGCAAATCCCTGGTGTGACACGCGAGACGCATTCCCTCACGCACCATGGCAACGTGCCTGAAGCGATCGACGAGCTGCGCAAAATCGAAGAGGCGCAGCTCAGGGTGTTGGCCGAATTCCTCGGCGGATTGCGGGGAGTCGTCGAGGAGGGGGACTCTCTGCTGCAGCGCACCATGGTGCTGTACGGCACTTGCATGGGAAGCGCCAACGCCCACTCGAACACCAACCTGCCCGTGCTACTGGCGGGGGGCGGCTTCAAACACGGGCAGCACCTGGCGTTCAACCGGGAGCGCAACTATCCGCTCGCCAACTTGTTCGTTTCCATGCTGCAACGGCTGGGACTTGAAACCGACCGCTTCGCCTCCAGCACCGGCACGCTGCGGGGACTTGAGATGGGCTGAGCAAGTCTTGAGTCCGCTGCATGCTGTGGAGTGATCATGGCGATGCAACTTTTCGCAAGCTGCGGGTGGAGAATTTTACCCGCTCGATCAAGTGTTTCACGAAGCTCGGATACAAGTTCAATCCGCAATTCACCGATGAACACGCCACCTGCATGAAAGGTCGACTAGAGATTTACGTCGCCCGAATTTTATGCCCGAATGTCCGTTTGCCCCGAGAGCGTCTTGTCCTGGTCCGGTCAAGGTTGAGTTAAGAGAAACACGAGTCAACCGGTTACTCGCAGTTCCATTTGGATCAACCTCGCAGCGAGGAATGCGGAGTTTTGTTACACACTAATTGTCCACCGCGCGGCGATTTCGCCCTTGACTCCATACCCTCTTTCAGAAATGTTACACCCTACAAAAACTCAACCAATCCGGGACAGTCAAAACCGAGTTCAATTCTGTTTCAATTCGTCCGTTGGAGCCTTACCCAAAGGCCAGAGTTCGAATCGGCGGACAAACATTTCCGCCTGTTCCGTCTGCAACAACAGCTTGCCGAAATCAGGTTTGGCGGCAATCGCTTCATTCACCACGACCCCGTTGACTTTGTACTGCAAATGCCCGCCGTCGGCGATGACCTCCATTCGAGTCCATTCGCCGTGCTTGCTTTCCACGTCGTCGCGTCCTCGAAATCCAATCTTGTCAGCCCATTCGACGTCACGGCCAAACCAGTTGATGCGTCCTGCCGAAACTGTGGTGGGGTCACCGCCCTTCTTCCAGACGAGTTCACCGTCACGGTCCTTCGTGGTCTCTGCTGTCAATGTCGTTGGAAACACCTTGCCCGTTTCCGGATGCGCTCCGGTGAGCACCAGAATGTCGCCGACACCACCCTCGATGATCTGAGCTTCAATTCCCGCCATCCAGGTCATCGCATATCCGCCTTCGGAGCCCCAACAGTGAAGCAGTAACCCGGAATCACGTGCCCGATCCACACGGTCTCCCCAGGTCTTGTCGCCCAGCTTAAATTCCAGAATCAGATGGTAATCACGATAGGCCTGGTTCGTGATGATCCCGCCATAACCATTCCCGGAAATATGAATCATGCCATCTTTGACTGTGAACACCTTGTTCGGATCTGACCAGGTCGCATCTTTGATCCATGTATACAGTCCCTCCATGTTTCGTCCGTTGAACAGTCTGATCGGGCCGTCTTTGGGACTGATCGCGGTATCACGTGAGGGAGGTTCGGCAGGTTCTCCGGGAAGTTCACGAAGGGAAATATTGCGGAAGGCCACGGGGTCGTTATGACCGGCAAACCCAAAATGGCCGCTGATGTTTTTTGCACCCGGTGGCAGAGCACCATCCTTTGATTCTTTGACTTCACTCAAGTCGCTGTCCAGAATTGTGAAACCATTCAGCTCGACTTTGATTCTTGAACCGCGCATCGTCACCTGCTGAAAATTCCATTCGCCAACCGGACGCAGATAGCCTCGCTGCGCCGGCACAAGCCCATACACTGAACCGTGATACTGTCGCGGATCGAGCGCAGCGTATTTGGGGTCTTCCGAATCCAGCACCTGCAGTTCAATCCCGTCCAGATGCGGAGCACCTGTGCCGGGATATCGGAGGGCGAGTCCGTTGTTGCCGCCAGGCGGAAGTTTGAATTCCACCCGAGCAATAAAGTCGGAATACTGTTTTTCTGTGAAGACCGTACCTCCTTTGCCTTCTCTGCAACGGAAGGATCCGTCAACGACTTCATAGTTCTCCAATTCACCTTTCCACCCGCTGAAGTCACGTCCATTGAAAATGCTGACGTAGTGGTTGGCGTCGTTCTTTGCGAGCAGCGTGTTCGCTTCTTCAGACCCAATTTTACGAATGTACAGGTTCCTGAAATACAGAGAGTTGCCGTGGTTTTGCAGCTCAATCTGCCCGCGAGAATAGATCGGCAGTTCGCGCTGCCACAGATTTTCCAGGACGACGTTATCGACAACAATCTGATCATTCAGTCTGATGGTGACGCGCTCCCCCACCATGCGAATGAAGAACGTGTTCCATTCGCCGACCGGTTTGTCCGCTTTCGCCAAAGGGAATCGAGGGTTCCGTTGATTATTCCAAAGTGAACCGGAACCGTTCTCTGCACCGTGACGAAAGTAATCAGCGAAATTCGTATCCCACATTTGCACTTGTGGACTTCCTCGCAGATAAATGCCGCTGTCACCACCTTCAAGGATTTTCCAGTCCACATAGAGTTCAAAATCTCCATAGTCCTCGGCTGTACACAGGCTGTCTCCTTTTCCGTCGAAGACGAGCACTCCGTCAGCCACGCTCCAGTGCCCGCATGCTCTCATCGGCTTCCTTTTGCTTCACCGCAAGCTCTTCTGGCGGCATCGCGGCCCGCGTTTTTGGATTTCCAACGAGTCCTTTCCAGCCGGTCAGGTCACTGCCATTGAACAACGGCGTAAAGCCTTCCGGTGCATCGGCGAGAGCAGCCGTCTCCGGGCCGACAAAGACACGCAACATTAGAAGACACAGCGCTGCGCTGTGGAACAAGGAAGTTCGACGGGAAAGTCCTGGCATGAAGTGATTCCGATTTGTTTTGCACAGTTCGCGATTCTCAATGGGGACATGGGGCGAACTGCAGGGTGGATGGGTTGAAGTTACGCAGCTGTAATTCTGGAAGAAGGCGCATCTTACCGATCTGCGAGAAGAATTCTACGGGACGGATTCGATCACTGCCGAGCTCGGATCGCATCCAGAGCCTGAGTTGCGTTGTGCTTCGAGCTTCCATCCTTCGCCAGTTTCTCCAGCATATCGACACTCTTTTTCGTGCCGACTTTCTTCAGAACATCAATCAGTTCATTGCGGGCACCGACATCGCTGATGGAATCGATCTTCTTCAGAATCGGATCCTCGATTGGCGGACCAATCCCAATCAGGAAAGCTTTGACTTCGTGTCTCAGAAAGCCATCCGTGACCAGACCGATCAGCGCCGGATAGTCGTCGGCGGTCCCCACTTTTGCGATCGTCTGAAAAGCCCGTTTTCGGGCATCGAACATCAAGCCATCGGAATCTTCGAGCACCTTTCGCAGCTCGGGCAGTTGTTCGGCGGTTGCCCACGAGCAGAAGACTTCAGTCGCGGATTTGCGCACAAAACCATTGCTGTTCGTCATGTGATTTTTCATCACGCGAATGACTTCAACCCGCTTCGAATCCACCACTGCGATCTGCGACAGTCTCATCAGAGGCTGGGTGGCACCTGATCCTCCTTCCTGAGCTTTCAACTGAGCCAGCAAATCATCGACCAGTGCAGGATTGGGAGTCGATCTTTCTTCTTCCTGCTTTTTGCGGTTCGCTTCCGCCAGATCTTTTTCCTGCTGGATTTCTTCGACGCTCCGCAGCGAGTAGGTGATCTTCACTGGAATATCGATCGTCTGCCCTTCATCCTGCTGCTGAAGTCTGGAATTGAATTCCAAACTGCCGGGCATACCGCGTGCCGTATCGAACACAACAGTGCCGTTACCCCGAATGTTCATGTAGGACTGACCATTTGACCGTATGGCCGTGAATTCGTACGACTTTGCGATCGAGATCTTGTTGTTGAGCGAATTTTCAACGCGATACGATGTCTTTTCGGTCGCCGGAATCGTTTCGACAACTTCATCCTCCTGATCACGACCGAACGGATCAGGAAACCCCGGCGGGCCGCCGAACCCGCGTCGTCCGCCAAATGGTCCGCCTCGGCCAAACGGACCATTGTCTTCGCGCTTGATGCGTTGAAGATTCGTTTCCGTTTCGGTCTGCCATTGTGATTCTGAATAGGCATCCAGCGGTTCCAGAAAGTAGATCCCCACCGGTCCAAGCACGGCAGGCAATTGTTCCTTACCCTGGAATTCCACGACTTCTCCCAGCGCATTCACAGTCAACCGTCCCGAATCGGAAGTGTGTGACGGAAATGAGGGCGGACCAGGCATAGGAATCCCACGGCCAATTCTTCGCGTCTGTTGCTGTGATTCCGAAAAACTGGCTGTGTAGGACACGTTGTAGAGATGGCCGCCACTATTTCCCCAGACGCGAATATAGGCCACGGCCGGCGTCACCCGCCGAGCAACCTCAGTGCCAGCGAGTTCCTGTCCCGCAGCCGCGACTGGAAACGGCATACTCACTGATGCCGCCAACGCGCGAAGCTGATTGATCGGGGCTGCAAAGCCTACCGAGGTCACAGACGAGCCGGACAATTTCGCACTGGCGACACCGACAACCTGACCAGCGCTGTTCACAACCGGCCCGCCGCTGTTTCCCGGATTGATCGATGCGTCAATCTGAATGCGCTTGCCACGCTGCTTGTCCTGCACGATGCCCGCCACCGTGCCGGTTGTGACTTTGACATCGGTGCCAAGCACATCGGACAGCGGATAACCGATTGCGCGGACGGATTCAGCCAGCTGCACAGAATCAGAATCAGCCAGGGTCAGTACGGGAAGTCCTTTGGCGCTGATGCGAATGAGTGCCACATCAGCTTTCGCATCGACGGCAATCACGGTGGCTGGATAATTCTGACCACCCAGATTCACTTCCATCCGCTTTGCACCTTCAACGACATGCGCGCATGTGGCCAGAATGCCGTCGGCTCCGACGACGAATCCAGTACCGGAACTTTCTTCGTCATCCATCGCCTTATTGGCACTGCCTTCGACTTTATAAGTACAGACGCCGGTCGTTCTTGAAAAACTGTCGCCGTCGCCCTCCTGAATGGAGAACTGATACACAAATTCTGCACCGGGTTTCCAGTCACCGCAGTTTTCGATCTTCGCTGGAGACCGCTGCGATGGCTGCGTTGCTGTTGCCGACACCGTTGCCGTTTCCTGCGTTGGGAGCTGGAACGGGCGACCCAGACGAGGCGATTGATGGCGGCGTGACGACCGCGGGACTGGCAGCGGCCGGGATCCCCAAATCCGCAATGCCGGATGGAATATTGTGCACCGAAGTTCCTGGATCAACTGTCGTGTTCGCCGGAATTGTCACAACCACTGGATTCGCACCGTCGGTCGCTAGTGTCTTCCACCAAACGACACTGCCGATCAACAGAACCAGGAGTACGCCGCCACCGCCGCCAACGATGCCAATCAGCAACCCGTACTTCTGCCAGAACGAAGGCTCCGGTTTTCGAGTGGGTGCCGGAGAGCCATATGATTCGTAGCCCGACGTTCCCCATTCGTCGTCCTGATTCTCAACTGGCCGCCGTGTGCCGGACGAACCACGACTCGACGTTGCTGGTGCGGACGTACGCGGCTGCGATGCGGGTTTTGGAGCGACCGGCTGCGTCGGACGTGTCGCACGCGGCGGTTCGGCGGGTAGTGCTTGTCGCGCGGGCGCTTTGGGTTGAGGGGGATTTGGCCGCGGCTGCGCAGCACCCGGTGGTGCCGCACGTTTCGGCGCCGGAGGCTGTGGGGCGCGAATCGGTTCAGGTGGATCGATCGCGAGTTGTTCGCCGCATCGCGGACACGCGAGTCTGATAACGCTCTGCGATTCCTTCACACGGAGTTTCGTCAGACACCCCGGGCATTCGACAATCTGATGACTCATCCGGCGATCTCCTGATTCGGCAGCACACTCAATACCACGGACAAAAATGTGCACGTGCAGGAGAACAGTTTGCCAATGTGCGGCCGAGATTTCCAGTGAAAATCGATGGTTGACGGTCCAAAATCTTACTGAAGCGGCAGCCGCGTTCTGTCGGATTGTCGAGTGAGTAGGTCCTTTCTGCCGGACTCATCCTTACCCACATTTTTTCAACGCGGCATGGTAACCTCGAAGCGCGAGGATGAGGGTTTCGAGTCCGCGCCAGATGGTTTGCCAGCCGGGTTCGCCGTCGGACTTTCGACCGAGGAAGCCACCGAGGCCAGCGAGAGCCCTCATGAATTCTCGCACCGTGTTGATCGCTCGAGGCCGACGTGTGATCTTGCCAAGAACTTCCACCCATTCCAGCGGCACCAGTTTTTTTGCCGGAGTCTCCGGAGCCTGGCGTGCCACATCGCGAAGCTGTAACAGACGCACGGCCTGTACGCAGATCACACCAATCACGGGCTCCAGTCGATCAGCGGTTTCGTATTGACGGCCTTCAACCTGCAAACCGGTTTTCAGGCACTTGTGATATTCCTCCACCACCGGACGTTGCTCGTAGTGTTCAACCACGCGGATGCAATGCGCAAATGATGCAACTGACTCGTGTGTGTACAGCACCCAGCGAATCGCCGCGGAACCCTTCGGAGCTTTCACTTCCAGAACTTCCACAATGTTTGTGGGGACCTCGCGAACCTCATTATCCATCACGAACGCCGTAGCGCCTTCGCGTGGACGCAGCATCGTCACCGACGTACTGCGCACTTCTACGTGAGCCCAGCGAGCTTTCTGATTTTTGTTCGCGGAGACCCAGATCTGATAGCTGCCTTTCAACGTCGCCGCAGCAAGGATCTCATCCAGTTTCAGCACTGTCCCCTCGGCAGTGCGAAGCTTGCGTTTCATTTGAGCCGCGCGGATGACCCAACTATCACCTTTCAAATACAGATGAGCGAATACGTCGAAGTTGTCAGCTCCGCGATCACACACGTGAATGAAATGAATGCCCGAGCCGACTCCATTCACCTTGTCTATGACGCGGCCCCAGACTTCCGATTCTGTCGGACGTTTGCGACAGTTGACACGATGTACACGGCTCCGTTTTCCCCCCGCTCGTGCCCAGAGTTCCTGCATGCCGAGTCCCATCACCTGATAACTTTCCGCATCGACGACGAGTGCCGAATGCAGAAAGAATCCCCGGCGGTGCTTGGCCGTGAGCGGTCCAAGCCCCTTGCGTTCGCTCTTGTATCCATAGTCGATTTCGGTCGTGTCGCTGATGACCAGATATCGTCCCGGCGGCAGAGTTCGCGTGTGCTGATAATGCGTTGCGGTGACGGCTTCAAACGTAACTTCCGGCCGTTCGAACAGTCGATATACGGCTTTGCAACCGGCCCAGTCTTCGGTCTGATGCGGTGTCGAAGCGTCCGGCTTCTCTGCCATTTGCTGCGCATAACGGACAAGCCGCTGCGTCCGCCGCACATCGCCAAGGTCACAGGCACCGAATTGCTTTTCACTCCACACCGCAGGCTCCAGCTCGATGAGTGATGTCATCAGACGGTCTCCAGATCAGACTCCTTCGCAACTCCGTCGTGGCTCTCCTGCCCCCCGTCTCTGAGTGGCAACTCCGGGACATACCGCAATACGGACGCCAATCAGAATCACCCGAAAAATCCCGGCAAATCCGCTGATCCTCGATCACCAGCTTTGTAAATTGTGCTAAAACTTGTAACTTTTTCCGGGTAAAGATGAGCTCGGCAAGCAGGACCTACCAAAGGTGGCGTGGCTTGAGACGGCTCGCCGCGACGATCGAGGGCGACTGTGGCTGGAGTTCAAAGAACTGGGCATCGCCAACTGGGCGAATGTGCTGGCCATCGAACCCTGCCCCGAACCCGCCTCAGGCCAGGGCCGACTCGTCACCGGCAAGTTTGAACATTCGATCGATCAAAAGCCTGTGGTTTCGCGGTGAGCTGGGTTTGGCGAGGCAGTTGCGGTATGCCCCGAAGTTGCCACTCAGGGACGGGGGCAGGAGTTCCATGGCGGTGATGCGAAGGAGTTACGACAGAATCGGCAGCAGCAGGCCGGTGCCGTGCTGAAGTTCGCGGGTGACGATCGAGCCCATCAGTGTCGTGCTTGTGCAATCGTGGATTTCAATTTCCGCCGTCGTACCGATCAGACGAGGATTGCCATCGAACACAACGATACGATCACATTCCGAGCGCCCTGTCAGTTGCAGAGCCAATCGCGCAGCTTCCGGTGACGCATGTTGCAGCGTCTGCGGCTCTTCGTCATGATCATGATCATGGTCATGCCCATGATGAGCGTGATGATGCGCCTGGGCGATCGGCAGTAATCCGCCGTGATCCATCGGCTGACCTTCGCGGGCCGCTCGTTTTGCCGCCGATTTGCTCGGACCTTCGACCAGCACAGTCACACGACGGCCGATAAACTCGGCGTTGTCTTCTTCACTGATCCGGTTCTGCAGGTCGAGCATTTCGTTATTGCGACGACGTTTGACGTCATCCGGAATATCATCTTCAAACATCTCAAACGCCTTCGTGCCTTCGCGTTTGCTGTACTTAAAGATAAAGCTGTTCTTGAAGCGGCATTCCTGCACCAGATCCATGCTCTTCTGGAACGCTTCTTCTGTTTCGCCGCAAAAGCCGACAATGAAGTCGCTGGAAATGGCACACCCCGGAATCTGTTCGCGGATGCGATGCATCATTTCACGGTACTCACCCACCGTGTAACCGCGTTTCATGCGTTTGAGCACTTCATCGCAGCCCGATTGCAGCGGAACGTGCAGATACTTCATGACCTTGGGCAGGTCGCGAACGGCCTGCAGAAGGTCGTCGGTCATATCGCGAGGAAAGTTCGTGATGAAACGAATACGTTCGATCCCTTCGACTTCGTGCAACTGTTCCAGCAATTCGGACAAACGCACAAGGCGTCCGTCCTCTGTGTACTTGTAACTGTTGACCGTCTGGCCAAGCAGCGTGATTTCCTTCACACCCTGATCTGCAAGGACTCGCGTTTCCTTCAGGATATGCGCCGGCGGGCGGCTTTGTTCCGGCCCCCGTGTGGCAGGCACAACACAGTAAGTGCAGAACTTGTCGCAGCCAATCATAATCCGCACAAATGCCTGAAACGGCGTCGGACGCATTTCAGGATCGCGCAACGGATCGTAGCTCTGAAAGCTGTCGGACACTTCAGACCGGGATCCATCACGGCGTCCGAGACTGACGGCTTTCGTCTGCACTCGAACGGCAGATTCGCGAGTCTCGCGAATCATGCGCGGGATTTCTGCCAACTGTCCGGTGCCAACCACAATGTCCACATACGGCGCTTTCTGAAAGATCAGATCCTGATCCTTCTGAGCCATACAGCCCAGCACACCGATGACCTTCTGCGGCCGATTGCGTTTGCTGAATTTCAGCCGTCCCAAAGCGCTGTAGATTTTATGTTCAGCGTGTTCGCGGACGCTGCAGGTATTGAAAAGAACGGTGTCGGCATCCCTGGGATCGTCCGACAGTTCATATCCCTCTTTGCGCAGCGCAGCCACGACCAGTTCGCTGTCCAGCATATTCATCTGGCAGCCGACTGTTTCGATATACACGCGGCCGTTGTGGGGTGGTCCTGAATTCATGGGCTGTAGATGATTCTCAAAGTAACAAATTGTGTTTGCCCGCGAATATCGCGAATCGGCGCGAATGAAGTCAGCAAAGTATTCGCGTTCATTTGCGTCATTCGCGGGCAGTTTTTTTAATGATTCTTCTCTGACAAAGGGCAAACTCTCCCGTTATGCCTGCACGCGTTCGTGGTACTGACCGCTTTCGGTATCGATTTTCACTTTGTCGCCTTCTTTTATAAACGCCGGCACCTGGATTTCTGCCCCGGTTTCGACGGTTGCCGGCTTGGTAACGTTGTTTGCCGTGTTTCCGCGAGCGGCGGGTTCTGTGTATGTCACAGTCAGAATGACGTGTTGCGGTGGACTCATGGCAATAAGTTTTTCGTTCCAGAACAGCAAGCCCACCGTAGCGCTTCCATCAGCCAACGCATGTCGTCGGCGACCATGGCCGCTGGCGGACTGTGCTGTTCGAATGAGGTGTTGTCCATAAAGACGTAGCTGTCGCCGTCGCGGTACGAATACACGCCTTCATTGCGATGGACGTCAGCCGATTCCAGCGAATCACCGCTGCGGTAGGTTTTTTCGTACAACGATCCTTTCAACAAATTTCGCAGCTTCGTGCGATACAGAGCCTGCCCCTTGCCCGGCTTTACGAAAAAGCATTCGAGCATTTCGTAGGGCTCGCTATCGATCTCTACTTTAATTCCTTTTTTGAAATCCCCGGCCTGGATGCTGCCCATTGAATTTGCTTCTCGAAGTCTGTTATCTTGTCTGAAAATCATTCGGTCGAATGCCGACCGAAGGCGATCCGCCACATACTGCGGCCCGTGAGAACGCCAAAACCGGGCAAAACGTAGCAAATCCCCCAATCAGAGTGAATCCAGATGTCGTCTGTTCCTGACGCCTTCCTCGCAAATAGCGATGTTTCCGGCGTCTCCGACCAGTCCCAACGCTCCGGCTGGCAGCGAGAACTGGCTCAAGCTGTCCGCAGCGGCGAAGAATTACTGCGACGGCTGGAACTAAATCCTGACGATCTGCAGACTCAGCAAATGCTGCAAACCGCAGGGTTTCAGCTCGCTGATCAGGACACGCTGCGACGCTTTCCGGTTCTCGTGCCGGAGAATTTTCTCGCCCGCATGATACCGGGAGATCTGCACGATCCCTTGCTGCGTCAGGTTCTGCCGCTAGCCGCGGAGAGCCTGACAGTCGATGGATTCGTCTCCGACGCCGTGGGTGACCTGGAAGCGCGACGAACGGCCGGAGTCCTCCAGAAGTATGCCGGGCGCGTGTTGCTCATCGCGACGAGTGCCTGTGCCATCCATTGCCGATACTGTTTTCGTCGAGACTATCCATACGCCGACGAACCACGACGCCTGCAGGACTGGAAACCGGCGCTGGATGAAATTGCGGCCGATTCGTCAATCACGGAAGTGATTTTCAGCGGCGGTGATCCGCTGATGCTGAACGACGCTCGATTGCAGACGCTGTGTTCCGCGATCGATCAGATTCCACAGGTCGAACGCATTCGATTCCACACGCGGCTGCCGATGTGCTGCCGTCACGCGTCACCGCGGAACTGCTCGCGATGTTAACAGAGTTACGAGCTCAACCCATTATGGTTGTCCATGCCAACCACGCGAACGAACTCCTCGGCGATTGCGTTCATGCGCTTCGGACGCTCGTACGATCAGGCATCCCTGTCTTGAATCAAGCCGTGCTGCTGGCAGGAGTGAACGACAATCTCGACGCATTGGAAACATTGTGTCGGCGACTGATCAATCTGGGTGTGATGCCATATTATCTGCATCAGCTGGATCGCGTATCCGGGACAGCTCACTTCGAAGCGAATCGCGAACTGGGGCAGCAGTTGATTCAGCAACTTGCCGTTCGATTACCAGGCTACGCGGTGCCGCGATTTGTCCAGGAAATCCCTGGTGAACCGAATAAGACGCCGCTGTGATAGCGACCCATGCAGTACGGAATTACTCGGCTTGCAAGGCATGCCCGCCACAGAGTCTCTGGGAGCATCATAATATTTCCCAAACAGCGTCATTCGCCATTTGCCTATCCGTTGCTCGCTGTTCCCCGTCCCCGGGCAGAGCCCGGGGACGCACTGCCCTCGGGGCTCCGCCCCAACTTCCCCCGACACCTACCGCCAGTCCGTACAAATTTCCAACACACCCGCCTGTCCGGCATAAATCCTGGCACTCGAATACCGCCAGTGGACCGGATCATCTACATACCCACGTCGTAGCGGATTGTTGTGAATGTATTCAATCTTCTGCCACATCATTTCATCCGATGAAATCTGTTGAGGATGGCTGCCGTCCTGCCAGAGCTGGTGTTGCTGATCCATCTTGTGACGAGCTTTGAAGAATTGCAGTTCCTGCAGCAATGTCTCGTAACCTTTGTTTTCCATCTGCCTGAGAATTGTTGTGGCCGTAAACGATTTGAACTCGCCCACCCGTTTGGCAAGTTGCGGCCCGACCGCGATCCAGTGGATATGATTTTCCATGATGACAAATGACAGGATCTCAATTTCGCGTTCGCGTTCAAGGAACTGCCAGCTGTCCAGGATGACTTTTGCGAAGTCGGGCTGGCAGAATACGGGGAGCCATGCCACAACGGTGTTTGTCATGAAGTACGGGTAATTGTCGGACCCAAATCGGTAACGGGAACGCGGCATGGGGGTGGTTCCGGGGGGAGATGCGGGGTGTCAAGCATGGAGTATGGTAGAGGAGGCGGAGCCTCGGGGGCAGTGCGTCCCCGGGCAGAGCCCGGGGACGAACGAGGAAGTTGAACTACGTTTTGCGGACCAGCTTTGTGATGCGACCAGTGCTCACCCATTCTGCCACATAGATGTTGCCTTCCGCGTCAAATCGAGCGTCGTGAGGATGCACAAAGCGGCCCGGTCGCCACTGCTCCGGTTGACCACGCATTGCAAAATTGTCGGCGAGCACGGCCTGACGCCAGGTCTCGTCGTCCCCCAGTTGAGCGACGACTTCGTTCCTTCCATTCAAAATCGTCAGGCGTGCGTGCAGATCGGGAACAAGCAGAAATTCCCCCTGCACATCGATGTCCGCAGGGAACAGAAATCCGCTGAGCGACTGCAGGTATTGACCGTCCATGCCAAACCACTGCAGTCGCATATTGGCTCGATCAGCGACCACAAGTTTCGGTGTGCCATCGCGATCATCCAGCCAATGACCATGTGGTGTGCTGAATTTGCCAGGTGCCGTCCCGTGGCCACCCAGCGCTCGGACAAATCTGTCGTGGCCGTCGTATTCAAAGATGTAATGACTGCCATAGCCATCGCCGAGATAGTAGCCTCCGTCAGGACGAAAACTGATCTTTGTCGGTTTGAATCCGAGCTCCGGATCTTCGAGGAGGCCACCGCTTTCACGGTTGATTGTGTCGCGGTTCTTCTGCCAGACCACTTCACCGGTCAGCGAAATTTTTGTAAACGCCATCGCCGAATCTGCCGGTGCGAGATACAGAAATTCCTCACTGCCTTCTTTTCGAATTGAGACACCATGTCCCTTGGCTGCAGGTCCCGCGTTGTGCATCTCGGCCATGGCTTTCACAAACCTGCCATCATCGTCGAAAACGAAGAGCGAACCCGGATTGCCGTTGTGGCTGATATAGATCCGCCCCTGCGAATCGAAGGCAATTCCATGCGATGCATTGCCGTATTCGTATCCGACCGGGAGACCAGGACGATCCCAGTTGTGATGGCATTCGTACACAAATTCGCCGGTACCGATGATCGGGTATTCTGAAATCGCCATTGATAAAGGCTCCCAGGAACAATGCAAAGGACGTCACCGCAGGTAGAATTCTGTTGAGATTTGCCCGCGACCACAACTCGATTGCATCCTGAACAAGTCTGCCTGACAATCCTGGTGCTCTGTCAAGGCTTGGAGAAGGGTCAGGAACCAATAGCCAAATGGCCCAAAGGGTGCTCCGCACTATTGGTTCCT
>JBBJME010000384.1:0-5563 GCA_037719765.1 Planctomycetaceae bacterium | reverse complement strand
ATCCGAGGACATCGGTCGCTCCTCCCTGTTCTTCATGGTTCGGTCCTTCCTGTCGCCGCTGGAATGCGACGAGACAGTACAATGACCTCTGCTGACTTCCGCTGCACACCAGCATCGTTGGGCGATGCAGGTTCTGCCTGTCGATGAATCGAACGTGCAGATACGTGCAGCGGATCTCCCTGGATAAGACGTATGGCTTTCTCTGCGCAAGCTCCTGATTTACCAATGCGGATGAACACGGTGTTCTCTTCCGGGGCGTGCTTCGTGATGGTTGGCTCACTCGCCTGTCCGCACCGGCCTTGTATCAGGTTTCTGTCCGTAACCTCGCAGATTTGACGAGAATGTGGCTGACGACGATTCTCTGTCAGCTTACCGGCACATTCGCAGGCTTCCTCCCCACGGTTCGTTACCTCCCCGCAGTTGCCCTCGTCTCGTACTTGTTCGATCGGAGTCACAGTTGGTATACTGCCTACCTTAAGATCTTCGTTCTCGTACAGGGGACTGGCTTCCAGTAAAGGAAACGGCACCCCACTAGTCATACGCCATGACAGGCGTACCAATCCCATGCAGCGGAATGGCGGTGGTTCGCCTGT
Source organism: Planctomycetaceae bacterium (assembly GCA_037719765.1). Lineage (GTDB taxonomy): Bacteria > Planctomycetota > Planctomycetia > Planctomycetales > Planctomycetaceae > SXXK01. The sequence goes on along the minus strand of JBBJME010000384.1, from coordinate 4,970 downwards.
TGACATGCATACTCTTCCCCCGCCATCCGCTGATGGGGGGCGTTATCGGGCAAGGTTGTCGCGGTCACACGTATTTAGAGTCTTACTCTGTTTCATAAGCGCACGGTGCGCGCATGATTTTATGCAGCAAGAGGTATTCCGTGGTAGTGAAGTCGGATCATTGCGCCGAGAAGCGAATGTCCTCGTGAGGTGACTCTCCAGCGGCGAGTTCTGGGGATCCTGGCGATGAGTCCTCGGACATGCAGGCGTTTCAGCATTCGTGACACGGCGTTGGCACGGCGACGACGTTCAGTCGGATCGCGAACCACCCCATGTAGAGATTCACGGATGTCGCAGTTGTGGAAGCCACGCAACTCGTGAGCTCCGGAGAGCACCGCCTGGAACAGACGCACATCGTCTTTGCGGGCCGGGTTGAAGCCGGCATAGCGGCGACCTTGATGAGTTTTCGACTCTGTCAGATCGGCGACCTGCTGATAGGCAGGCGTCGGATCATTCACAACGGACAGCGCATTCAGGTAGCGGTCGTTGGCGGCGCGGCACACCCGCTGATAACTCGGCAGGTTGGTCACGCCTTTATTCATCGGACACCAAACCATTGTTGGTTGCCCTTTCCGAATTCGCTTTCGACGGACTCGGAATTCACGCGGAGAATTGATGACCGTCTCCACGCGCAGAACCAGACCAAATTTGTCATACATTTTGATCCAGTTCTCTTTCACTCGATGCTTCACACGTGCACCGGGTTCACGTTTCTTCTTGCAGTCGGTGAGAACCTCGCCGAGAAAATTCCCGGTCAGTTTCCGACCCAGAAACGTTAAAATATCGCTCGCTGAGAAATTCACCACAGCATGATCCAGGAGCCGCGGATAAAGGTCCCTCAACTTCGAGCGATCCTTGAAGATCACGTCGCTGGCATATTCTGCCTGTTCGGTGACCCAGTAGTAATCCTTTCCATGCAACCAGCCGCCTTTGTCGATATGCGGATTTACCAGGCGAGCCCACTTCGACAGTTGCTTCACCCAGTTGATCTGAGCGAACTGATCCGCAATTTGCTGAGACTGCTGTGGATCATCCAGCTGAGTGAACGCATTGTCCCGCTGCACGAAGCCCATTTTCCGTCTGAGCATCTGTCGCGCCAGCCAGTCGTGTCCATTCACGTACACCTGGATGGTGTAGGGAAACCAGGTTTCCAGCCGGATGTACATCAGTCCGAAATCGCGGTCAAGAACATAGTAGTACAGCACGCGTTGCGGACGTTTCGCAAAGATCAGACGCGGCCGCTTGTCGGCATAGGCCAGCTTGATGCTGCGGCACGTTTCCTGAGTACACAGCACGGCGACCAGTCCCTCGGTGAGATTGTCCCTGCGAATGATGTCCTGAATGAATTTCTCTTTGCGAAATCTGCCCTGCCGGTATTCGTACGGACGATCAGCCTTCGCAGCAAAGGCTTTGGCGTGATCGACCAGTTCTTCCGATCGCTTTTCCAGTTGGGTGACAAAATCGACGCGGCGGATTCGCAGAGTGTAGTCCACCCAGGAATTCAGCTCTGCTTCGCTGTGAAACGGCAAATAACCCTTGAAAATGACTCTGTCAAAACACGACAGTACTGTCACAATGAGGCTGCTGAATTTTTCGAGAAATCGTTTGGCGAACTGCACGGCGTGCTCCCTGTGATGAGTGTGTGATAACATCATCGTGAGGGTAGTACGCCGTGTTTTCCATCCCGCGTCGGATCACTCGCCGATTTTCGCAGAGTTTGTTCTGAGGAACTCAATGGCCTCAATAAAGTGATCTTCAGAGAACGCGATCACAAACCGGCAAAGGCGCGGCCACACAGAATTTTGGCAAGGCGCGCGGTTGCATTAAAAGCCGTGGCATGGCCAGAATGCTCCCGACCCGGACGGAGGATAAGGCTCTGCAGAGGTGCAACCTGAGCGCCGTTCCGGGGGCCAAGTCCGAAGGCGGGCGGTCTTCGACCGCCCACCTTCCTTGCAATACGACAAACCAGCCTTCGGAATTGGCAATAAGCGAAAAAACCTTCGTGGCAGGATGCCACGACTGCGATTTGACAGGATGTTCCGCGCGCAACACATCCGTGTCCGGGGAGCGGCGAAGTCGCGACACCTCGCCTCTGGGGTGCGGGCGAAGCCCGCGTTAAGGTTAAAGCCCATCTGTCCCATGGAGTCACTCACATGCGAATTCCCTTTCTGCTAACCGTGTTGCTGACAACCACCGTCGTTGCCGGGCAGCCGACGGCTGCGGTTACCCGAGAAGCTGACCTCCCGCTCTCGATCTCTCTGTCAGTTCCGAAACGTGGTGGAGAACGCAGAATCGACTTCGATGATTCACGTTCTCATTTTCACGTGATCGTGACCAACAACTCGAAATCGGAACAACGGGTTTGGGAAACGTGCAACTCATGGGGGGACCGCAATCTTCGATTTGAAGTATTGGGTGACAAGGGAGCCGTTACGCACGTTATCACAAAAAAGGAGGAACGCGACCGGAGGGTGAATTATCCGAGTTGGATCCCTCTCGCGCCGGGTGAAACGCTCGTCATGGACGTCTACTTTTCCCCTTTAACTTGGGACATGCCGTTCCTGAGCGACGTACCCGACTCCCCCGGAAACTTTAAGCTGAAGCTGCGTGCGGTGCTGGAAGTAGAGTCCGAGGAGGCGGCCTCAAAGAATGCCATTTGGACTGGGAAGATTCAATCCAAAGTTGACGACGTTACCATCGGTGTTTGGAGTAATTGGATAAAAAGCCCGATAACCAAGCGGTGAACCCGAGCGGCGCATCGGGCGAGTTTGTGAAATCGAAGTCTCTTGGCCGCCGCCGGGTTAACTCAGTCGGTTCTGCAGCACATTGAGGAGTGAACCTTTGACGCAACATCCATTTCTTCGACTACTCCTTCATCCGTTTCTGATACCGTGTGTTGTGGCGATCGCATTGCTGACTGCGAATCTCGTCCCGCAAGCGCGGGTTGCCATTCCAGTATTTCTTGATCCAAGCTCCGCAAAGCTACCTCCTTCCAATGGAGTATTGCAATACGGCTGGCCTAAGATTGCCAGAGTTGACGAAGGCATCCAATACACCGGAGTTAATCCGATCTCTCACTATTCGCTTAACCATCTTTGGGGAACGGAGAAGTTCCACCGACAAACGACACAAACGTCGGTGGTGACACATATCGCAAATGGCGTATTTGGCGTTGCTCTTGTACTCGTCTCAGCATTGGTAACCCGCCTGATTGCAACCCGCAAGCCCTCTCTCAAATCAGCGTTCGTGGTTGTGACATTAGTCGGAGTATTGTTCGCCTCATCTGGCTTGGGCGTTACGCTGAGTATTTCTGAGCCTATGGCGGGCTCACTTCGTTGGACGGCGGATTTCAACGACGTCGTGCATCAAAATCCCGAACTAGTCTTCACTGTACCCCTCTGAGACATGGCAGGGGAAAAAATAATCGCAGCAGAACAAAACGCTGAACCCGAGTTGCCGATGACGGGTTTTTGAAATGGACGCTCGCTCGCGGCAACTGGGTTAGATGTACCGGTTACGGTCAAGTGTCGGGCGGGTGGTGCCCGAAGGAATTTTCGAGATTTCTTGCGGTTCATTTATTGGATCTCGCTGAGTGGGATTTTGAAGGTGGCGGCGAGGTGGATGGCGGCCGTGTAGATATCCATCTGGTGCCACGCGGCCCAGAAGTCGAGCGCGTTTCCCTGGTGTCGGCAGGTCGCGTGGAAACATTGGAAAATGCCGCGTGTGATGTTCATCGACAGCGTTCGTTCCGTCGAATTCTCCGGCTTTGCGTGGTCGGGCGGGAGTCGCAGTCCCGACGTATGAAGCGGACATTGGCAGCGGTATTGATCTCGTTTGAGTGCGGATGACGGAAAGTCCAGAGCGGCCAGAATATCTCGCATGGAAATTCGCCGTCGGAGTTTTTCAAAGTTGATTCGGCTGGCCGGCGGGGTACTCTGAGGTTTCTCAGTGCTGCTGATTGTTGACGCGATGCGTTGGGAAGCCGGGCGAGATTCCGTGGGCTTCGAGATAGATACGGCTGGTGGCACAGACGCGGCTGGCTCAACGGACGCTGCCGAATGAGTCAGCGCAGCAGCGGCATTGACAGGTTCCAGAGGACCAGGAGCTGCGGTGACCTCTTTAACTTCCGAGCCTTGCTCGTTGTGGCCCGCAGTTTCCTGGTTCCATGTTTCATCGGCCATGACGTCGGTCATTTCGTTGATGTCGTCTGTAGCCGATGCATCGTTAGTCTCAGACGCAGACGCGGCGGGTTCATTGAAGTCTGGCCGAGGCGTCGTGCGTTCGAAGTTCGGATCGAACGCCGTGTTACGTGTCCAGACGCCGAAGATCGGATTGAGCAGTTTGTGCATACAGTAGCCCCATGCGACCTGAGAGGATTTTCCGCTCGCCAGCATTCGCAGATAAAGGGCACGCACGGCTGGGTTGTTGCTGTTCTTCCCGGACGCCGACTTCGCACAGTTCCACAGGAGAGCCCGCACCAGATCGTTGCCTCGCGGACACATGTGTTTCTTGCCGGGAGGATGTGGCACTCCGTGACGATCAACGCCGCTGGCGAACTCTTCGGGGAACACCCCGTAGTATCCGATGAATTGCTTAGCGGATTCGAAGCGACGAATATCGACAGCCGTGGCGACGATGGCGCGCCGTCATCTGGCCTATGCCTCCGACGGTCACGACCTGCCGATGCGGACTATCACGGATCGCTTCGAAGGCCTGAATCAGCAGCGTTTTCCAGTCTTTTTCCTGTGTGAGCGAATGCTTCACTTCCTTGACGAGCATGGCGATTAACTGTTTCGAGACGATGCCCGTGATACTGGCGACGCTCTGACTTGCCGCTTCGTGGAGTTTGGTGATTTGTTCCCGATTGCTGAACCGGATCATCTTCATCGTCTCCAGTTTTCCTGCGGCCATGCAGGCGGCTGTGGGATGGT